>NZ_JBSFWJ010000008.1:0-132294 GCF_053592695.1 Saccharopolyspora sp. NPDC002578
GATCGGGTAAGACGGCAGCAACCGCGAGTGGGAGGTCTCCGTGCAGGGAGTGTGGACGCCGGATCAGATCCGGGGCGGCGCCGGCGCCGCGACGGCACCCCGACGCGGTGCCGGACCACTTCCTGGCCCGGATCGTCGAAGTGCTCCCGAGCGTGCCCGAACCGCCGCAGGCCGACGAGTACCTGACCGCGCTCGACGCGACGCTGGTCGACCGGAACCTGTCGATCGACGGGCAGGACGCGCTGTCGCAGGCCGCCGAGCACTGCGGCCTGGAGCAGGAGCAGGTCTCGGCGCTGCACGCCGACTACTTGCGCGCGCTGGCCGCGGCGGCCACCGCCGGTGGCGTGCTCGACGAGCCGGAACGCGAGGACCTGGTGCTCGTGGCCGAGCTGCTCGGCTCGTCGCGGGCCGATCTCGATGCGGCGCTCGCCGCGGACCACCCGGCGTTGGCGCCGCGCGTCCGGCAGGCACCGGACACCGCCGTGCTCACCTGCTAGGCCCGTCCCGCCGAACCCCGGCCGGGCGGAACGGGCCACGTAGGCGGTGGATCAGGTCCGGGCGGGCAGGATCAGATTGGTGAGCTCACCGAAACCGAGGCGAGCGCCCGAAGCGGTGGGCGCCGAAGCGGTGAGGGTGATCTCGTCGCCGTCCTCCAGGAACGTCCGCTCGGCACCGTTGACCAGCACCGGTTCCGCGCCGCCCCAGGTGAGTTCGATGAACGCGCCGCGCTGGTCCCGCGCCGGCCCGGAGACGGTGCCGGAGGCGAACAGGTCCCCGGTGCGGCAGGTGGCGCCGTTGACGGTCAGGTGCGCGAGCATCTGCGCCGGGGACCAGTACATCTCGCGGTACGGCGGGCGGCTGACCTCCTGTCCGTTCCACCGCACGCTGAACTCGACGTCCAGGCCCCACGGTTCGGGCTCGCGCAGGTACGGCAGCGGCTCCGGGTCCTGGCGCGGCGTGGGCACCCTGGCCCCTTCCAAGGCGAGCAGCGGAACCACCCACGGCGAGATCGAGGTGGCGAAGCTCTTGCCGAGGAACGGCCCCAGCGGCACGTACTCCCAGGCCTGCAGGTCGCGCGCGGACCAGTCGTTGACGAGCACGGCCCCGAAGACGTGCGAGGCGAACTCCTCCACCGGCACCGGAACACCCAGGTCGGAACCGGTGCCGACGACGAAACCGAGCTCCGCCTCGATGTCCAGCCGCCTGCTCGGCCCGAAACCGGGAGCGGACTCGTCCGGTGCCTTGCGCTGACCGCTGGGCCGCACGATCGGCGTGCCGGAGGAGATGACGGTGCCCGCGCGGCCGTGGTAGGCGACGGGCAGGTGCTTCCAGTTCGGCATCAGCGGTTCCGAATCGGGCCGGAACAACCTGCCCAGGTTCGTCGCGTGGTGCTCGGAGGCGTAGAAGTCGACGTAGTCGGCGACCTCGAACGGCAGGTGCATCGTCACCTGCTCCACCGGGTGCACGGCGGCGTCGGGCACGTCGCCGGACACCAGCTCGGTGAGCCGGTCGCGGGCCTCCCGCCACTCCCGCGCGCCGCGGCGCAGGAACGGGTTCAGCGACGGGGCCGCGAAGACGTCGTCGTGCAGCGCCTCAGCCAGGTCGATGACCTGGTCCGCGAGCCGGACCCCGACCCGCGGCGGCGCTCCGGGCGTGCTGAACACGCCGTAGGGCAGGTTCTCGGTGCCGTAGGGGGAATCGGCGGGAACGTCGATGATCACGCGGTGGCTCCTCGTGGGTGCGCCAGGTCGTCGGGGGTGAGGCCGAGCTCGGCGAGCTCGACGAGCGGGTCGGTGATGCTGCAGGTGCCGAAGGAGGCGAACCGCTCGCGCGCGGCGCGCACCCGCGGCTCGCCCAGGCCGGTGATCCGCGCGGCGATGCCCGCCGCGTCCCGGTCCGCCAGCACCCGCTCCAGGTCGGCGGCGGTCCCGCCGCGCAGCGCCGAGTCCACGGCGAGCAGGATGTTCAGGAACCCGTGTTGGTCGAACCCGGTCTCCGGGTCGGTGTTGCGGACGGCGTGGTGCAGGCCCGCGGTGGCCTTGAAGGGGATTCCGGCGCGCACCACCGCCTCGATCGCCGCGGCGAGCTCGGGCACCGGCGGGTAGAGCTCGGCGCGGACGCCGCCGGTGCGGAACTTCGCCCGGCAGCCCAGCGGCGCCAGCGACGCGAGCACGCCGGGGCGCCGGCCGTCCCGCGGGACCTCGACGAACACCTCGGCGCCGGTGGTCGCCCGCACCCGTTCCAGCTCGGCGCGCAGGACGTCCACCGCCATGCCCTCCGGGGCCGGAATCTCCAGCGCGCGCAAGGAGAACCGCCCGGAGACCGCGTCGAGCACGCCGGGCACGCCCGCCGGGCCTTCCGGCACGGTCACCGACAGCGGCGCGTCGCCCACCGGTTCCAGGTCCTGCGGCGTCGCCAGTGCGGAGGCGGGCACCACCAGCGGCCCGACGATCTCCGCGCGGGCCGCGGCGCGGTGCCGGGCGTGCGCCCGCGCGGCCTGCGGCAGCGGCAGCAGGCCGGGCGGGAACACCGCCGCGTCGTCGAGCAGCCCCCGCACCAGGGCGGGCACCGTCATGATCGCTTCCCGCCCGCCCAGGTCCACGCGTACTTCCCGTCGTCGCAGGCGGTGCCGCCTTCGCCGAGCTCCAGCGGCCGGAACGTATCGACCATGACGGCCAGCTCGTCGAAGAACTCCACGCCGATGCTGCGCTCGTAGGCGCCCGGCTGCGGACCGTGCGAATGCCCGCCGGGATGCACCGAGACCGAGCCCTGCCCGATGCCGGACCCCTTGCGCGCCTCGTAGTTCCCGCCGCAGTAGAACATGATCTCGTCGCTGTCGACGTTGGAGTGGTAGTACGGCACCGGGATCGACAGCGGGTGGTAGTCGACCTTGCGCGGGACGAAGTTGCAGATCACGAAGTTCTCGCCCTCGAACGCCTGGTGCACCGGCGGCGGCTGGTGCACCCGGCCGGTGATCGGCTCGAAGTCGTGCACGCTGAACGTGTACGGGTACAGGCAGCCGTCCCAGCCGACGACGTCGAACGGGTGCTGCGGGTAGACCAGGCTGGTGCCCACGATGCCGGTGGAGCCGCGGTGCTTGAGCAGCACCTCCACGTCGGTGCCCTCCCGCAGCAGCGGCTCACCGGGCCCGTGCAGGTCGCGTTCGCAGTACGGCGCGTTCTCCAGCAGCTGCCCGAAGCGGGACAGGTAGCGCTTCGGCGGCACGATGTGCCCGTTGCCCTCGATGGCGTAGGCCCGCAGCGGTTCGCCGTCGTGCGGCAGCCAGCGGTGCGTCGTCGCCCGCGGCAGCAGCACGTAGTCCCCGGTCTTCGCCTCCAGCGCGCCGAACACCGTCTCCACGGTCGCCGCACCGGACTCGACGTAGACGATCTCGTCGCCGATCCCGTTGCGGTACAACGGGGAATCCTTGCTCGCCACCACGTAGGAGATCCGCACGTCCGCGTTGCCCAGCACCAGCCTGCGGCCGGTGACGACGTCGGTGGAACCGGCCGCCTCGGCCGTGAACAGGTCGTGCAGCTTCAGGTGGCGCGGCGTGAGCGGGTGGTTCGGCGTCGTCGCCTGCTCCGGCAGCTCCCACACCCCCGAGTCCACGATCGCCGACGGGAGGTTGCGGTGGTAGAGCAGCGAGGAGTCCGAGGAGAAGCCCTCCTCCCCCATCAACTCCTCGTAGTACAGCCGGCCCTGGTCGTCCCGGTGCTGGGTGTGCCGCTTCGGCGGCACCGCACCGACCTGGCGGTAGTACGCCATGACTTCCCCTCCTCGATCCTTCGTCCACGCTGCGCGGTCATTGCACAGAACGAGCCGCGAGCCCACCACCGCTGAACGCCTGAGGCTCACCCGACCGCGGAGGCCGAGCCCTCGGACCGCTTCCGCTCAGCACCGTCGTCCCTGGGTACCCGCACCGCCAGCAGCATCACCGCGCACACGATCAAGCACCCGATCGGGAAGTACAGGCCTACCGACACGTCGCCCTCGCCCGCGTTGACGCCGATCACGTACGGCCCGAGGAACCCGCCCAGCGCCGCGATCGAGTTGATCGCCGCGAGGCCGACGGCGGTGTGCTCGCGGGAGAGCACCCGCGCGGCCATCGCCCAGTACGGCGCCATGTAGCCGAGCACCCCGATCGCCACCAGCGACAGGCACACCAGCGCGGGCACCGGCTGCTCGCGGAAGGCGATGGTGCCCGCGAGGCCCGCCGCGGCCAGCACCATCAGCGCCACCACGTGCCCGCGCCGCTCCCCGGTGCGGTCGGAGTTGCGCGCCACCAGCAGCATGCCGACGGCGCCGACCAGGAACGGGATCGCGCCGAGCACGCCGATGTTGGTGGCCGAGTAGGACGGGTCGAGCTGGCTGATGATCTGCGGCAGGAAGAACGTGAAGCCGTAGAGCCCGCAGGCCGCGAACAGGTTCGCCACCGCCAGGTACAGCACCTTGCGGTTCTTCAGGATTCGCAGCTGACCGAGGAAGGTCTCGGGTTCCTCCGAGTGGTATTCGGAGCGGATCTCCCGTTCCAGCCATTCGCTCTCCTGCTTGCTCAGGAACCGGGCCTGGCTGGGCACGTTGGGCAGGTACAGCAGGGTGAGCGCGCCCAGCAGCAGCGCCGGGGCGCCTTGGAGGATGAACACCCAGCGCCAGCCGCTGAGCCCGAACCACTGCACGTGGTCGAGGATCACGCCGCCGGTGAGGCTGCCCAGCACCATCGCCACGGGCTGCGCGAGCGCGAGCGCCGCGATGGCCCTGCCCCGTTCCCGCGTGCGGAACCACAGCGTCATGTACAGCAGCAGGCCGGGGAACAGCCCGGCTTCGGCGATGCCGAGCAGGATGCGCGCGCCGTAGAGCTGCGGCACGTTCTGCACGAAGCCGGTGAGCACGGTGACCAGGCCCCAGCTGATCGCGATGCGCGCCAGCCAGACCCGGGCGCCGATCTTCTTCATGATCATGTTGCTGGGGATCTCGAACAGCACGTACACCAGGAAGAAGATCGACGCGGCGACGCCGAAGGTGGCGGTCGTGATCGCGAGCTCGTGCTGCATGCCCAGCTGGGCGTAGCTGATGTTGGCCCGGTCCATGTAGTTGAACACGTAGAGCAGGCCCACGATCGGCAAGATCCGGGTGGAGACCTTCCGGACCGTTCTCCTGCCGATGTCACCGCCTTCTACCTCGGCGGGTGCTGGCATGACGTTCTCCTCGACGTTGAGCAGGTGAGTCCTCGCCCTGGACGAGTCGCCCAGGGACGGTGTTCAGGCGCGGTCGGCGCGGATCGCCGCCGTCCGGCCCGCGATGCGGCCCATGGTCACGGCGTTCGCCACGGCGTTGCCGCCGCCGACGTAGCGGGCGCCGAGCACGCCCGCGCCGGCCTCACCGGCGGCGAACAGGCCGGGCACGACCGCCCCGTCCTGGTCCAGCACGGCCGCCGAGCCGTTGATCTCCAGCCCGGCGTGCGTGCAGACGAGTTCCGCGGGCAGGGTGCGCACCGCGTAGAACGGCGGTTCCGAGATCGGTTCGGGGGGCGCGGCGGATCCCTTGTTGCGCAAGGTCTCGTGGCGCCGGAAGTCCTCGTCGGTGCCGTGCGGGAGCTGCTCGTTCCAGCGCCGCACCGCCGCGCTCAGCGCCGCCGGGGGCACCCCGATCAGCTCCGCCAGCGCGGGCAGGCTCCCGGCTCGCGCGGTGCGGCCCGCTTCGGCTTCGTCGTGGACCTTCGCTGCGTCCCAGTCGGCGTACCCGGCGGGCAGCGCGCGGCGGGCCCGGTCGTCGAAGACCGCCCACACCGGGCCGGGCTGGGCCTCGATGATGCCGGTGGACACCGCGTAGGAGGCGTCCTCGTCCATGAAGCGGCGGCCGTGCGCGTTGACGTGGATGCGGGACTTAGGCGGGAAACCGGACTGCCAGTGGTGCTTGCGCTGGAAGTACGCGGTGGGCAGCATCAGCCCCCAGCCGTCCCCGGCGAGCCCGGCGCGGACCTGCTCGCCGAACCGCAGGTGATCGCCCCTGCTGCCCTCGGCGGCGACGACGAACAGCGCCTCGCCCGCCCGATTCGCGGCCGGGTAGTACCGCGCCACCAGCTCCGGATCGCGGGCGAAACCGCCGGAGGCGACGACCACGGCGTCGGCCGACACCGCCACGTCGTCGGCGACGACACCGGTGACCCGATCGCCGTCGGTCAGCAACCGTTGCACGCGGGTGGCGAGCACGGTCTCCACGCGGTGCGCGCGACGAGCCGCGTCCAGCGCCAGCACCACGCCGTAGCCCTGGTCCTTCGGCACGTGCCCGCGCCACACGTCCTCCACCCCGGCCTGGCACAGCCCCGGCTGGTGCGCGTTCCCGGATACCTGCGCGGGAATCTCCACGCCGAGCTCGATCAGCCATTCCAGCGCCGCCCCGGCGTGCGCGCAGAACGCGCGGATCAGGCCGGGTCGCAGCAGCCACTGGTTGAGGTCCATGTAGTGCTGGAAGAACGCCTCCGGCGAGTCCCGCACGTCCAGCGCCGCCTGCACGCTGGTGCCCGCGGCGGTGAACATGCCCGCCGACAGCCGCGTGGAGCCGCCGAGTTCGCGCTCCGATTCGAACAGCAGCACCGAGGCGCCCCGTTCGGCGGCCGAGACGGCCGCGGCCAGCCCCGCTCCGCCGCCGCCCACGACGATCACGTCGTAGTGCTCGGTCATCAGAGCTCACCTCCGGTGTCGGCGAGGATGCGGTGGTACAGGCCGTTGGACACGAGCCCGCCGTCCACGGTCACCTCGCTGCCGGTCATGTACGCCGAGCGGTCGGAGAGCAGGAACAGGACCGCGTCGGTGACCTCCTCCGGCGTGCCGGTGCGCCCGGCGGGGATGCTGGCCACCGCGGATTCCACGAACGCGTCCGACCCGGCCAGCAATCCGGTGTCCACCAGCCCCGGGTGCACCGAGTTGACCCGGATGCCCCACTCGGCGAAGTTGCCCGCCGCCGACTTCGACAGCCCCGTCAGTCCCCACTTGCTCGCCGAGTAGGCGGGTGAGAAGTAGCCGATCTGCCCGGAGATCGACGAGATGTTCACGATCGAACCGCCGCCGGAGTCCCGCATCAGCCCGGACGCGGCCTTCATCCCGTGGAACGGCCCGTGCAGGTTCACCCGCAGCACCAGGTCCCAGATCTCGGTCGTGGTCTCGGAGAACTCCAGCCGCCGCGAGATGCCCGCGTTGTTCACCAGTCCGCCCAGCGCGCCGCGATCCGCGCGGATCTCGTCCACCACGCGCTCCCACGCCGCGGGGTCGGTGACGTCGAGGTCGTGCGCGGAGGCGGACCCGCCCGCCGCGGCGATCTCGGCCGCCACCGGTGCCGCGTCGACGACGTCGGCCAGGCACACGTGCACGCCGCGCCGCGCCAGCGCCCGCGCGTGCGCGGCGCCCATCCCGGCCGCGGCGCCGGTGATCAGCACGACGTCCGGGTAGCGCACGGGCTCGGTCGCCTCAGACATGCCGGGACCCGCCGTCGACGGCGATGCTGTGCCCGGTCACGTAGCGGGCGCTGTCGGACAGCAGGAACAGCAGCGCGCCGAACACCTCCTCCGGGGAGCCGATCCGGTGCAGCGGCACGGTGTCGACCGCGTGCTTGAGCGCCACCGGGTCCTCCTTGACCCAGCGGGTCATGTCGGTGTCGATGTAGCCGGGGGCGATGGAGTTGACCCGGATGCCCTTGTCGCCGAGCTCCACCGCGAGCGATTCGGTCAGGTGCGCCACCGCCGCCTTCGAGCTGCAGTAGGCGCCCCGGCCGCGACGCACCCTGGTCGCCGACACCGAGGACATGTTCACGATCGCGCCGCCGGGCGCGAGGTGGCGCGCGGCGGCCTGCGCGCCGTAGAGGACGCCTTCGACGTTGACCTTGAGGGTGCCGCCGAACTGGTCCGGGGTGATCTCCTCGGCGAGCGCGAACGGGAAGATTCCCGCGTTGTTGACCCAGAAGTCGAGCCCGCCGAACTCCGCGAGCGCCGTCGCGGCGAGGTGCTCGTGCTGCTCGGCGAGCGTCACGTCCACCTCCTGTCCGACAACGCGCCCCGGAACATCCACATAGGATTCGTCTGCGACGGCCGCGTTGATCCGCTCGGCTTCGGCCGCCATCCCGGCGGCGTCGATGTCACCGCCGACCACGTGCACGCCGCGCGCCGCGAGGCCGCGCGCGAACACCGCTCCCATTCCGCGGGCGGCGCCCGTCACGACGGCCACCTTGCCGGGCAGTTCCGGGTAGACGGCGCCGATCGGCCGGTGCAGCGCCCCGCCGGGGCCGGTCGCAGTGCTCATGGTTTCTCCTTGCGGTGTCAGGGGATCAGCGCGGTTCGTCGTCGCGGCGCACCACGCGGCGGCGAATTCGCCACCGCCCGTCGAGGCGCACCAGGTCGTCGATGAAGGTCGTCATCCGCGCCAGCCGCGACGCACCGCCCGCTTCGGTGACGACGATCTGGAGGTAGCCGCGCACGACGAGACCGGCGCCGTCCGCCGATGCGACGTCGAGGTTCGTGATCACGTGCCGCGTCCTGGTGCCCGCCTGCTCATCGGCGGCGGCGAAGCGCTCGGCGAAGGCGACCAGCGCGGCGGTGCCGACGGCGGGCTCGGGGTAGCTCGGCGACCAGAACTCGCCGTCGGGGGTGAACGTCGCCGCCCATTCCTGCGCGCGCCCGCCGTCGATGCGGTGGCTCTGCGCGCCGTAGAGGCGGTGGACGTGCCCGAGCACCTCGTCGCTGACGTCTCCCACCGGCACGGAGCACCTTCCTGAGCTCGAACGTCCGGGTCGGGTCGATCACCCGAAGCAGACGTGCTATTATCGCACTCGGCGTGCGATTCAACTGGACTGTAAGCGGGCTCACCCACCCCGTCAAGAGCCGTACGAGAGGTGCAGCATGTCCGAGACCAGCGCGGAACCGACCGCGCCCAGCGGCGTCGAACTCGACTCGGGAATGTCGAAGACCCTGCACAACGGGCTGCGCATCCTCGAAGTGCTCGCCGAACACCCGCGCGGGCTCACCCTCAACGAGATCGCCGAACGCGTCGCCGTGCACCGCACCGTCGCGCACCGGCTGGTCCGCACCCTCGAAGCGCACCGGCTGTGCCGCCGCGACGACGTCAAGCGCATCTCGCTCGGCACCGGCCTCGTGCACCTGAGCGAGCCCGTGGAGCAGGACCTGCGCACGCTCGCCCGGCCCGTGCTGGAAGAGCTCACCGAACGCACCCAGGCGACCGCGCACCTGGTGGTGCAGGAGGACGAGCAGCAGGTCCGGATGCTCATGATCGTCGAGCCGCGCCGCGCCCGGATGCACGTGTCGTTCCGGCCCGGCCAGGTCGACCCGATCGACCGCGGTTCCGCGGGCCTCGCGCTGCTGGCCGCCGCACCCGCCCGCGAGCACGAGCGCGACGAGGTGCGCAGCACCCGCGAACGCGGATTCGCCGTGTCCTACGGGGAGATCGCGCCGTCGATCACCGGGATCTCCGCGCTGGTACCGGGAACCGAACGCCCCACCAGCCTCGGGCTGTCGCTGTTCGAAGTCGACGACGAACGCGAACTCGGCCGCATCGTCCTCGACGCCGCACACCGCCTGGGTGCGCTCCTGCGATGACCGAGGCGCGTCAGCCGGGAAATCGCTGGGCAGGGGCCACCGGGCAACCGTCATCGCCGCGGATTCTCGAACGACCTTCGCGCGAGAGCGGCGAGCGGCCTTGAGCAACCGGACCGCCCGCGCGTTCTCAGCGGCCGGCTTCCGACGACATTCACCCCGGCGCACAAGAGAAATCGCTCCCGCAGCGGGAAGAGCGCTGACTACCGCTGCTTGAGCTCGTCATTCCAGGTGCGTTTTCGGTCGTCGCCCCGTCAGCAGCGACCACGGGCCACCGGCGGGTCCTCAGCGATTTCCTCGCGAGGACAACACCTTTCCGCGTGGGTGAGCCACCGGGACGAACCGCCGAGGTTCCGCCGCCCGGCCCGCAGAGCAGGCCGGGTGCGGCGGATCAGTCCTCTTCGTCGGGGTCGCGGATGTAGAGCGCCTTGCCGCGCAGGACCGTGCGCTGGCAGCGCGGCAGCGGAGCTCCGGGGCTCAGGTCCGGCAGCGGCGGCACGCCCGCGCGCGGATCCGTCGACCAGCGCTGCACCCGCGAATCCGGTGCGGTCACGACCAGATCGCCCGTTTCCCACACCGCGTAGGTCGCCGGGGCGCCCGGCACCAGCGCACCCGTCACGCCGTCGTCGAAACCGGCGGCGCGCCAGCCACCACGGGTGTGCGCGGTGAACGCGGCTCGCGGGGAGATCCCGAAACCGTCCGTGCGGTGGTGCACCGCGGCCCGCACCGACGCCCACGGGTCCACCGGGGTCACCGGTGCGTCCGAGCCGAAGGCCAGCACGATCCCGTTCGCCGCCAGCGCCGAGAACGGGTTCAGCCGGGTGCCGCGCTGCACGCCCAACCGGCGCGCGTACATGTCCGACGAGCCGCCCCAGGCGGCGTCGAACGACGGCTGCACCGAAGCGACGACACCGAAGGAACCGAGCTCGGCGGCCTGCTCCGCGTCGACCATCTCCAGGTGCTCCAGGCGGTGCCGCATGCTCGCCAGCGCGGGAACGCCCAGCACCTTCGCCGCCCGGCGGAAACCCTCGCAGGCTTCGGCCACCCCGGCGTCGCCGATCACGTGGAAACCGGCCTGCAAGCCCTGCCGGGTGCAGTCGATCAGGTGCTCGGCCACCGCTTCGGCGTCCAGGTAGAGCACGCCCGACGTCGTCGGATCGTCGGTGTAGGGCTCGCCCAGCGCGGCCGTGCGCGACCCCACCGCGCCGTCGATGAACAGGTCGCCGCCGAGGCCGCGCACCCCGAGTTCGCGCGCGGTCTGCAGCGCGCCCAGCTCACCCCAGTAGCCGATGACCTCCGGCACGTCGCCGCGAGCGGAGAGCTCCATCAGGTCCCGCAGGTCGTCGGCACCGGAGATGTCCGGGCCTGCGCACTCGTGCACGCTGGCCACGCCTTGCGACGCGGCGTGGCGCAGGAACGCCAGCTGGGCCTCGCGGCGCTGCTGCAGGCTCAGGGATTCCCTGGCCGCGCTGCGCGCGTGGTGGTGCGAGACGCGGGTGAGGGGGCCGTCCGGGCTCCAGCCCTCGGTGTCCTTGGCCAGCGGCGCGCGGTCGATCAGCGCGCTCGACACCAGGGCCGAGTGCACGTCGATCCGCGACAGGTAAACGGGCGCGCCACCGCAGGCGGTGTCGATCTCCGCGCGGGACGGCGGGCGGCGCTCCGGCCACCACGTCTCGTCCCAGCCGTGCCCCCACACGAGCGCACCGGGGTGTTCCTCCACGTGATCGCGCAGCGCGTGCAGGAACTCGGTGAGCGAAGCGCAGCCGGTCAGATCCAGGCCGTTGATCAACAACCCGGACGAGGTGGCGTGCACGTGCGCGTCGACGAACGCGGGCGCGACGAACGCCCCGCCGAGGTCGACGATCTCTGCCTCGGGATGCAGTGCACGGCCGACCCTGTCAGAACCGACCCAGGCGATGGTGCCGTCGATGACGGCCATCGCGGTGGCGTCGGCATCGGCGGGCGAATGAATCCGGCCGCCGAGCAGCAACGTGGTCTCGGACATGTCCTGTGTTCCCTGTCCTGGGGATCTCCCCCGGCTTCGGCTTGCTGGCGGCGCAAGGCGTGGCGACCTGTTTCACCTGGTCCCCGCCCATCGGCGGACCCCTCCACTCCGGGCCGCGCCGACCGCCTCGGTCGACGCGGGACCGCCGGTTCCGCGTCGCCGACCTGGTCCGGCCGATCAGGGCGGCACTCTCCCACCCGAACGACCCCACCCGCTCGGTCAGGAGCCGGGTCGATCACCTTACGCGGATCACCGCGGCTGGGGTCGATCGAGGTCCGCGCCGTCCGGACTTCGCCCGTGCGCCACCGTGGCCGGCGTCTGGAGCGCCGCTCCCGACTCCGGCCACGATCGTTCGCCGAAGCTTACCCGCAGTGCTCGCGGGATCGACGTCACGCCGTGCGGTTCACCGCGCCGAGCCGCCGTCCGGGCGCTCTGCCTGCGTCGATGCGTCCAGCGACGGGTGCTGCTTCGGGATGTCGTCCTCACTGACCGACACGACCTCGCCGTCGATGACGTCGCCGTCGTCGCGGTAGCCCGCGCCGGGCCGTCCCGCGCCGGGGAACCGGGCGCCGGGCATGCCGCCGACCCAGCCGGCGCCGGCGCCCGCGCGCATCCGCTCCTGCATCTGCTCGGCGCGGCGTTCCGCGGCGCGCTGCAGGCGGCGGCGCAGGAACGCCCTGGTCGGCGGCAGCAGGCACAGCAGCCCGAGCACGTCGCTGACGAAACCGGGGAGCACGACGAGCAGCCCGCCCGCGACGATCAGCACGCCGTCGGCGACCTCCCGCTCCGGTGGCCTGCGCAGCCGGGCGGCCTCGTTGAACGCTTCGAAGGCGCGGCGCCCCTCCCTGCGCAGCATCCAGCTGCCGAGGGCGGCGCCCGCGATCAGCAGGCCGATCGTGGGCAGCACGCCGATGGCGCTGCCGACCAGCACGAGCACGCTGATCTCCACGACGCCGATGGCCAGGAGCAGCAGGAGAATGGGCAAAGCGAACCTCCGGAGGCATTCCGTCTCACTCGCTCAACGCACGGGATGCCCGATTTGCTCCCGAACCGGACGATCGATTCACGCGGTGTTACCGGCACCACTCCGGACACCGCCCATGATCGAGTTCGGCTGCTCATAGACTGATCGGCGATGCGGGCGCACAAATCGAGATTCCTCGCACTGCTGGCGGTCTGCGGCGTCCTGGCGCTCGCGATCCTGGTCAGTGATCAGTACCTGCCGAGCCTGCCGCAGCAGCCGCAACGGCTGCCCCCGGCGGTGGTCACGCTCGGCGACAGCACGCTGTCCGGCGAGGGCGGCGGGCGTTATGAAGCGGGCACGAACGGTGAGAACGGCGACTGGTGCCACCGCTCACCGGCCGCCCCGGTGCACCAGCTGGCGCTGCCGCCGCAGGTGACGCCCATCAACCTCGCCTGCTCCGGGGCGCAGGCGAAGCTGGTCGGCTCCGACGAGAGCCCCGAGCACGCCGAAGGTTCCCAGGCGGCGCGGCTCGCGGAGCTCACGCAGCGGTTCCGGATCACCGACATCGTCGTGCAGGTCGGCGCCAACGACGACCCCGGTTTCACCGACCTGGTCAACCGCTGCGTGGAGGCGTGGGCCACCCGCGCCCCCGGCGGCTGCGCCGAGCCGATGCGCGACGAGTGGCCGCAGCGGGTGGCGGCGATGCGCCCCAAGGTCGTCTCCGCGCTGCGCGACGTCCGGTCCGTGATGGACGAGGCGGGCTACACCCCGGGCGCCTACTCGCTGGTGGTGCAGTCCTACGCCTCCCCCGTCGGCCCGGACCTCGACCCGCGGCTGAACAACCTCTCCGGGTGCCCGTTCCAGCCGGGTGACCTGCGGTGGATCCGCGACACCGGGGTGCCGCAGCTGTCCGAGGGACTGCGCGCGGCGGCGGACGAGACCGGGGCGCGCTTCCTGGACCTCTCCCGCGCGGGCCACGGGCACGAGGCCTGCACGGGGGCGCCCACCGACGGCACGCCCGCGGGCCAGGTGCCGGTGCCTCGCAACGACGCCGAGTGGTTCACCCGCCTCACCGTCGACTGGGAGAGCCTGCAGGACGACTACCGCGCGCCGCACGCGATGCAGGAGTCCTTCCACGCCAACCCCGCCGGTCACGCGGCCCTCGCGGGATGCCTGGGCGATTTCCTCGCCGGTGACGTCCAGCGGGCGGCCTGCGTCGCCGACGAGCGCGGCGAGCTCAAGCCCGTTCCCGAACAGGCACCTTGACGGGCTTTCTTTGATCTTGGCTTGAGCAGCTGGCCGCTCACCTGGAAAACCAAGATCAGGGACAGGCAGTGAGGTCGTTCTCGTTGGCGTACCTGGGCTTTCGCCGCGAACGGCGGCTCCGGCCCGGCGGGCGGGGGCTGATCTCCACGTCCTCGATGGGACGATCTCATCGGTATCGGACCGTCGGAGGGGAGCCGTCATGGCGACAACGCCGGAGACCGCAGCGGACGGGACCTGGGACGTTCCCGCGCTGCTGCGCTCGTTGACGATCGAGCAGAAGGCGGCGCTGCTAGACGGCGCGGACTTCTGGACGACCGAACCGCTGCGCGAGCACGGCGTCCCGTCGATCATGCTCACCGACGGCCCGCACGGCCTGCGCAAGCAGCGCGCCGGCGGTGATCACCTGGGGCTCGCCGACAGCGTGCCCGCCACCTGCTTCCCCACCGCGTCGGGCCTGGCGAGCTCGTGGAACACCGACCTGCTCGACGAGGTCGGCCGCGCGCTCGGCGCCGAGTGCCGGGCCGAGGACGTCGCGGTGCTGCTGGGGCCGGGCGTGAACATGAAGCGGACCCCGCTGTGCGGGCGGAACTTCGAGTACTTCGCGGAGGATCCGCTGCTGGCCGGGCACCTGGCGGCGGCGCTGGTGCGGGGCGTGCAGTCGCAGGGCGTGGGCACCTCGGTGAAGCACTTCGCGGTGAACAACCAGGAGACCGAGCGGCTCACGATCTCCGCCGAGGTCGACGAGCGGACGCTGCGGGAGATCTACCTGCCCGCGTTCGAGCACGTCGTCCGCGAAGCCCGGCCGTGGACGGTGATGTGCTCCTACAACCGGATCAACGGGGTGTACGCCTCGGAGAACCGCTGGCTGCTCACCGAGCTGCTGCGCGACGAGTGGGGGTTCGACGGGCTCGTCGTGTCCGACTGGGGCGCGGTCAACGCGCGCGACGAGAGCCTGGCGGCCGGGCTGGACCTGGAGATGCCCTCCTCCGGTGGCGCGGGAGCCGAGGTGATCGTCGCGGCCCACCGGGCGGGAACGCTGCGGGGGCAGGACATCGACGTCGCCGCTGGACGGGTGCTGCGCCTGGTCGAGCGCGCCACCTCCGCACCGGGCGCGGCCGGTTTCGACCCCGACGAGCACCACGCGCTCGCCAAGCGGGCCGCGATCGAGAGCGCGGTGCTGCTCAAGAACGATTCCGGCGTCCTCCCGCTGCGGCCGGAGTCGACGACGGTGGCCGTGCTCGGCGAACTCGCCCGCACGCCGCGCTACCAGGGCGCGGGCAGTTCCCAGGTGCGCCCGACGCGGCTGGACGACGCGCTGAGCGCGCTGGAGACCGCCGGATTCGCCGAGCTGCGCTTCGCCCCCGGCTACGAGGTGGAGGCCGACGCCCCCGATCCGGGCCTGGCCGCCGAAGCGGTGCGCCGGGCCGCCGAATCCGACGTCGCCGTGCTGTTCCTGGGCCTGCCCCCGTCCGCGGAATCCGAGGGCTACGACCGGGATCACCTGTCGCTGCCCGCGAACCAGCTCGACCTGCTGCGGGAGGTGGCGGCCGTCAACGAGCACGTCGTCGTGGTGCTCGCGGGCGGTTCGGTGGTCACCGTCGACGAGTGGCAGCGGCACGCGACGGCGATCCTGCAGGGCTGGCTGCCCGGCCAGGCGGGCGGCGGCGCGCTCGCCGACCTGCTCACCGGCGCCGCGAACCCGTCCGGACGGCTCGCCGAGACCATCCCGGTGCGCGGCGCGCACGCCCCGGCCGCCGGCGGGTTCGCCGGGGAGCACGGCGCGGTCCGCTACGGCGAGGGACTGCTCATCGGCTACCGCTGGTACGACGCGCACGAACTGCCCGTGAGCCACGCGTTCGGGGAAGGCCTGTCCTACACGACGTTCGACTACACCGACCTGGACGTGTCGGTGCTGGAGGACGGGCCGCGGCCGAAGGTCGGCGTCTCGCTCACCGTCACCAACACCGGTTCCCGCGCGGGCCAGGAGGTCGTGCAGCTCTACGTCGCCGACCCGGAGTGCTCGGTGTCCCGGCCGGAGCAGGAGCTCAAGGCGTTCGCGAAGGTCGCGCTGGAGCCCGGTGGCAGCACCCGCGTGGCGCTGGAGCTGGATCAGCGCGCGTTCGCCTACTGGCACGGGCCGCTCGGCCGCTGGGTCGTGGAGGGCGGCGAGTTCGAGCTGCGGGCCGCGTCGTCGTCCCGCAGCACGCGGCTGTCGGCCGTGGTGGAGCTCGCGGGTGAGCCGATCCGCAGCCCGCTCGCGCCGGAATCCGAGCTGGGCGCCTGGCTGGACGACCCGGTGGCGAGCCGCCTGCTGGGCGAGGCGCTGGCGGCGGGCCCGATGAGCGAGCTGGCCGCCGACCCGCAGCACGTGCGGATGATGCGGTCGTTCCCCGCTTCGCGGCTGGCCAGGTTCCCCGGTGTGGCCATCACCCACGCGCAGTTGCGGGAGTGGGCGGAGCAGGCGAACCGCGCGCGGCGGTGACCGGCATCTCGCGGCGGACGCCCCGGTCGAGGCCGGTTCTGCCGGGACTGCACACTGGGGGTGTGGAGACGGTGAAGAACGCACGCCCCCGGCTGGACGCCTCGTCGGTCGCCGTGTGCGCACACGTGGGCATCGGAGCGGACGACTCGGTGGCGCGGGCCGCGCGGGACCGGCTGGGCAACGCGCTGGCGAACTACCGCAGGCACTGGTCGGCCGACGCCGAGCCGCAGGTGTTCGAGGATCGCCTCCTGCCCGGCGACGAGGCCAAGAACCCCGCCTGAGCTCGCGGCCGTTCCCGCTCAGCCCCGGGTCCGCCGCCGCCTCCGACGGCGGGGTGCTCCGCGGCCCTCGACGATCGCGGCGGCGGGCAGCACCGCCGGGTGCACCGGTTCCGGTGCGGGACCCGCTCGCCCGTTCAGCGGCAGCAAACCGGGCCGGTGGCGCGGTTCCACCCGCAGCAGCCCCCACAACCCGGCGTTGACCTGGTTGATGGTCAACCCGTCCCGGATGAGGAAGTCCCCGGTCCGCCCGCCGGGTCCGCCGGCGCCGCCGATGAGCTCGACGGTCGCCTCGGTCTCCGGCAGCATTCCGCCGACGGCGGACCGGATCGCCGCGTTCGCGTCGCCGCGCTGGTAGCGCCACATGTGCCCCGACACCAGCATCGTGTGCACCCGCCCGCGATCGGCACCGTGCACGAACCGCACCGTCACCGGATCACCCTGGTGCGCGCGGAACACCGGTGTCGCCGGGTCGCCGTGCACCCGCGAGCTGAACACGTGCGCCTGTTCCGGATCGTCCCGCAGCCGCGGGGCGAAGCGCTCGTTGCGGTAGTTGATGCCGCGGTTGCCCCGCTCGTAGGGATCCAGGTCGACGTCCTCGCCCGACACGGCCTCCGGGATCGGCTCGCCGTCGCGGTCGAACAGCCGCACCCCGTCCTGCCAGATCGCGACGAACTCGCGGGTGGCCCGCGCAGCGCCGTCCTCGACCCAGCGGACATCGGCGGCCGTGCCGGTGGCCGGGCGGCCGGTCACCGGGTCCGTCCAGATCGACCCTGGCGGCTCGATGATCAGCGTCCCGAACAGGCCGTGGTGCGCGTTGCCCCGGCGGTCCCCGAAGTCGGACAGCGTGATCGTGGAGCCCTCGATCTCGGGAGCGGCGAACCAGTAGGTCGTGATCGACTCACCGGGCCGCACCGTCTGGTCCGCGTTGAACCCGACGGTCGATCCGTCGGAGGTCCGCACGTCGTAGTCGACCATCCCGCCGTGCAGCGACACCCGGTCACCGCGCGGGAACGGGGCGTCCGCGGGCAGCGGCACGTGGTTCCCGTGCGGCGGCTGGCCGCCTGGGCGCAGCCCGTTGGTCAGCGTGATCTCGATGCACTCACCTGCGCGCGCCCGCAGGACCAGCGGTTCCGGTGGCCGGAGTCCTGCGCGCACCGCCGCCGCGTCCTGCGACCTGACGTAGGCCAGCCCGAACGGATCGTGGTCCCCGTCGTCCGGGTTGAACCGGAGCGGGTGCTCGACCGCGTCGACGCCCAACCTGCGCACCGGTGCCGTGCTCGGGCAGGTGTTCACCGGTTCCGCGCGCGGTGGTGCGTGGGGCCGCGACCGGTCGGCGGCGGGCTCCCGCGCGGGCGCCTGTCCCGGGAGGCCGTGGTCGGGCAGCGGAGCCAGATCCGGCTGCGGCCGGTCGGTGGTGCGGAAGATCCCCCACAGCCCCAGCCACTGGTCGTCGAGCGCGGTCGAGCCGTACAGGAAGTCGCCCGGTCCACCGGCGCCCCTGTTCACGATCGCCGGCCCGCCATTGCCCGGTGTCACTTCGGCTTCGTCCTTGAGCTGCTCGCCCTCCATTCCCCGGTGGACGACGTTCGACCCGATGATCTCGTAGTTGAAGTACTCGGCGAGCCCGAGGGCCTGCTGGTCGGTGAGCTCGCTGTTCGGGTTGTCCGGTTCGTTGAGCCATTTGTGCCCGTGCAAGGTGAAGTCGTGCATCTCCTCGTGCGCCGCGGCGATGTTGCGGATCAGCACGGGCTCACCGGTGTAGGCGCGCAGCACCGGAGTGGCCGGATCTCCGTGCACCGTCGAGGAGTACACGTACGCAGGATCACCGCGAGGCCCCGGTAGGCCCGGCCGCGTGCGGATCTGGAACGGCTCGTTGCGGTAGTTCACCGCGTAACCGCCCTGGTCTTCGCCGAAGTCACCCGGAACGCCCGGCGGCTGCACCGGTGGCCCCGCGCCGAAGTTCCGCCACAGCGGGACGCGGTCGGCGTAGTAGAGGGTGAATTCGCGGAAGTCCATGCCCAGGTCGGATTCGATGATCGCTTCGGTGCCGACGCCGTCGGTGGGTTCGCCGGTGCGGGTGTCGCGCCAGACCGCGTCCGGCGGTTCCACGTTCATCGACGCGTACAGCCCCTTCTGCTGGTGCAGGCTGGGGTACTGGTGGTCGTGGAAGAACACCGATCTCAGCGGTTCGTCCACGTACCACCGGAACGCGGCCGTCTGCCCGAGCATCGCGGTCTGCGCGTAGTTGAACCCGACGGACGTGCCGTCCGAGGCGAGCTCGTCGAACTGCACCAGGTGCACGTGCGCGGAGACCTCCGAGGTCTCCTCCGGAAGCATGTAGTCGCCGTCGAAGCGGTTGACGTGGTCGATCGGTTCGTCCGGATCCTCGTCCAGGTGCAGGTCGTTGGTGAGCAGGATCCGCATGCAGTCGCCTTGGCGCGCACGGATCGTGTACGGCTCCGGTCTCTCCCGCCCGGAGGTGACCGCGTCGAGGTGGCTCTCCTCGACGTAGAGCCGTCCTTGGCGGTCCTTCCACCCCGCTTCGTTGTAGAGCAGCGGCAGGTCGATGGCGTGCGGCCGGTAGGTGCGCTCGGGGCGTTCCGGCGGGCACGGGTCGACGAATCCGGCGCCGGGTTTGGCCGGGTCCAGCGCCGGCATGTTCGCCGCTTCCATCGGAGTCGGCCCGCGGACCGTGTCGCCGGGGCGCCGCAGCTCCGCGAAGTCGTCCTCGATGACGGTGTGCGGCGGTTTGTACGCGCGCTGGCCGAATTGTCCTTCGACGAACAGCGGAAAACCGGGGTGCCGGGCGTCCGGCGCGAGTGTCGCACCGGCCCGGTCGGGCAGTTCCCGCAGCGCTTGCAGCGGCGTGCCGTCCGGGTTGGCCGCGGTGCCGTCGCGCAACCGGTCGAAGATCCGCAGGTGCCCCCAGAAGCCCTGCGCGAAGTGCGGGTAGAAGTGGCAGTGGAAGACCGAATCGCCGACGGTGCGCTGCACTCCGCCCGCGCCGCCTTCCAGGCGCAGCTCGAACGCCTCGCCCGGCCCGATCGCCTGGACGTCCTTGCGCGGTGACGTCGGGTTGTCCGGGTCGGCGAACCAGCGCTGGGTGTGCTGGTGCCAGGGGTGGGTCTCGCGGACGCCGGGATGGATGAGCGCGAACCGCACCGGGTCGCCCACGTACGCCTTGGAGATCATCGCGTCGGTGTCCACGACCGGCTCCGCGCCGGGTCCGCCCGGTCGCGTCAGCTTGCCCTCGTCGCCGAAGACCCAGGACTGCAGGTGCGATTCCTCGCTCTGGCACTTCGCACCGGGATCTTCGACGACCCGGTCGAGCTCCACCACGTACCCGTCGCAGAAGTGGTCCTGCGGGGTGAAGGTGCGCCCGTTGGGCAACGTGATGGTCTTCGCCGTGCCCGACGGGTTCTCCGGGGTGGGCGTGCCGCGATGCTCCAGGATGGCCCGCAGCCGGTTGCGCAGCGGCTCGCTGCGGTAGTTGATCCCGAACGTGGCGTCCGCCAGGCCCGTGGTCGGGAAGGTGGGCTGCTCGCCGTCGCGGTCCCGGACCCCTTCGACCTCGTCCATGATCATGATGGCGAAGGAGCGGTGGTCCTCGCCGCCCGGAACGTGGACGTCGGCGAACAGCTCGGACTGCACCGCCCGGCCGGTGCGGCGGTCGAGCAGGTCCGCTCCGGTGATCGGGTCGTGCCACGTCGAACCGCGCGGGTGCACGATCACGCCGCCGAACAAGCCGCGCTGAGTGCTGGTGGAGCCTTCGGCCGCGCTGTCGAGGTTCGCGATGTCCACGACCGGCGCCTGCCCCTCGTGGTCGGCGTACCAGGTGAACGTGCCCTGCTCCCGGTGGCCGAGCGAGGTGTCCGGGTTCCCGCCGACCATCGCACCGTCGGAGTCCCGCGGGTCGAACTGCACCAGGCCGTCGGGGTGGATGCCCACCCGGCGGTCGCGGATGTCGTTGCGCAGTTCGATCCGCACGCAGTCCCCGACGTTCGCCCGGATCGTCAACGGCTGCGACAGCTGCGGATTCCGTTCCAGATCGCGCTTGCCGACACGGGCGTCGTCGTTCTTCAGCGCGTACACCAACCCGTCCGGCAGGTGGTCTCCCCAGCCGTTGAGCGGGATGTCCAGCTGGAAGGCGGACAGGTCGTAGGTGATCTGGCGCGCTCCGGCCGGGCACACCCCCGACGACGGCGGTGCGGCGGGAGGCGGCGGGCCGGGATCACCGGTAGCCGGTACCGCGCACAGCGGCACCACCACGAGCACCGCCAGCACCCCGGCAACCGAAGCCCGCCGCCACGACCGCTCACGACACCACGCCCCGAGGGCCACGATCACCGTCGTCGGCAGGCACACCACGGCCGCCGCCACCACCAGCACCGGCGCCACCACCGCCACCTCGTGCACGATCCCGCCCGCGTCCGGCAGCGACTCCGGCCTCCCGAGGAACACCCCGGACAGCGCCGTCCTCGCCGGGGCCACGACCGCCAGCGACGCGCACATCGCGAGCGCGGCGGCGCAGGACCGCTGCACCCATCGCGTCGCCGGTGCGGCGGAGCCCACCGCGACGTCGACACCGGCCAGCGCCAGCACCACGGCCGTCATGGCGAACGCGAACGCGAACAGCCCGAACCCCACCGCCTGCGCCGGCGCCGGAAACCCGCCGACGTCGATCCACCCGACGCCGCGCGGTTCCGCCAGCGCGACGCCCGCGACGAGCACCGCCGCCGCAGTGCTCCGGGCCAGCACCGACGACCGGTACCGGCGCTGCATCGTCGTTCGCACGAGGCCTCCCCCGCTTTCTCCCGGCGAGCTGTCGGATGGATCGCTGCGCATGCCGCCACGCCCCTAATGACCGCCGTGGCCGTGCCCCGGCGGCGCAGGATCTCGCTCCGGCTCCTGCTCCATCGGCCGGACCGGCAGGCCGAGGGTGATCTCGCCGTCGCCGTCCGGAACGGTCAGCCGGACGTGCTCGGCGCCGTCCCGGGCGCGGAACCGCAGCCGCTCCTCGACGGTGCCGCCCGGCCGGATCCACCGCGGCCCGCCGACGCCCGCGACGGCGGCGGCCGGTCCGTCCGCGCCGTCGATCCGCAGCTCGACGTCCTCGAAGGGCACTCGCACCGGCGCGCCGGTCGTGTTGCGCAGTTGCAGCACGATCTGGACCTCGGGGCTGTGGTCCATCGGCATCGGCGCGATCATCTGTTCCATCGGCGGCGACGGGATCAACGTGGCCGTGGCGTCCAGCCAACCGGCTCCCCACCGCGCCGGGACGCCGGTCGCGGGTTCCGGCGCCACGAGGCCGAATCCCACCGCGCAGGCGGCGATCAGCGGCAACGGCAGCAGGCCGAGCGTCCGCCGCCACCGACGGGATCGAACGGGGAACCGCATGTGAACCTCGCATGCGCGGCCGGAGGTGCGCCGCATCCGGAAGACGGGAGCACGACGAGATCTACCGCCGCGTTCGCCGCTGCGCCAACGAGCGCAACCGAGAAGAACCCGAAGGGACCAGCATTTCCCGGCATTCAGAGCGCGTCTCGCCGCCGGGACGCGAATCTCTTGGCATGCGGGGGATTCGACGAGGCCCTGCGGTGATCTCCGCTCGCGGATGATGAGCCCGTCGCGACGACCGCCGTCGATCCGATGCGGATCAGCCGAGCACCGTCAGCCATCCGGCCAGCGCGAGCAACGTCACCAGCAGCACCGGCACGGTGAGCACGATCCCCGTCCGGAAGTAGCGCCCCCACCCGACGTGCAGGCCCTTGCGGTCGAGCACGTGCAGCCACAGCAAGGTGGCCAGGCTGCCGATCGGCGTGATCTTCGGCCCCAGGTCGGATCCGATGACGTTCGCGTAGATCATCGCCTCGTGCGCGAGCCCGGTCGCGCCCGCACCCGCGATGGCCAGCGCCGCGATCAGCACCGTCGGCAGGTTGTTCATGATCGACGCCAGCACCGCCACCACCACGCCGGTCCCCACGGCGGCGGCGACCGTGCCGTGCGCGCCGAAGTGGCCGAACAGCGCCGCCAACTCCCGCGTCAGCCCGACGTTGCGCAAGCCGTAGACGACGAGGTACATGCCGATGCTGAACAGCACGATCTGCCACGGCGCTTCGCGGACGACCTTGCCGACGGCGATGCGCCGCCCACCGGAGTCCGGCCCGGCGGGTCCGCCACCGGACACGACGAGCGCCTTGCGCTCGGCGCGGAACAGGAATCCTGGCCACCGGGCCGCCACCGCGAGCAGCACCACCGCTCCCGCCCCGATCACCGCGGACAGCGGCACTCCCAGCGGTTCGGCCGCGAAGTACCCGACGAGCAGCATGCCCAGCACCGCCCACCCGGCGCGGAACGTCACCCGGTCCCGGATGGCGGACGCGGGCTCGGCGAGCGCGGTCAGGTCGTAGGCCGCCGGGATGTCCCGCCGGAAGTACCAGAGCAGCACCACCAGGCTCGCCGCCACCGAGACCAGGCCGACCGGCACCATCACCACCGCGTACCGGGCGAACCCGATCCCGAAGAAGTCCGCGGACACGATGTTGACCAGGTTCGACACCACCAGCGGCAGGCTTCCGGTGTCGGCCACGAACCCCGTGGCCAGCGCGAACCCCAGCGTGGCGGCCGGGGTGAAGCGCAGCGCCAGCATGATCTGCAGCACGATGGGGGTGAGGATCAGCGCGGCGCCGTCGTTGGCGAACACCGCCGAGATCGCCGCGCCGAGCAGCACCACCAGCACGAACAGTCGCCGCCCGCGCCCGCCGCCCCAGCGGGCCACGTGCAGCGCGGCCCACTCGAAGAAGCCGGACTCGTCGAGCAGCAGCGAGACCAGCACGATCGCCACGAAGGCGAGCGTCGCGTTCCACACCAGTCCGACCACAGTGGACACATCGGAGACCGCGACCACCCCGGTCAGCAGCGCCGCGGCGGCCCCGCCGAGCGCGCTCCACCCGATCCCCAGCCCACCGGGGCGCCGGATGACCAACGCCAAGGTCAGCACGAAGATCGCCCCAGCGACCACCGTCATCACGAGCTCGAACCCCTCCGCCATGCGCGGTGGAACCCTCGCCGCCGCCCTCGCCCCGCGAGACTAGGCCATGCCCCACCTCGGAGGACGACGCGCCGTGGTCGATGCCACGTCCATTTCTTGAGAATCGGTTCCCGCTGAATGGGCAGCGAGGGTTACCCTACGTGTGCTCATTCTGGTCTGAACGTGTGAACAGGGAGGTTCCGGACCATGGCGGTCGGCCACGTTCCCGATGCCGTCGCGGAGGACTCCGCGCCGCGCAACTCCACTCGCCAAGTCGTGGTGGCCAGCCTCGTAGGAACCTCCATCGAGTTCTACGACTTCTACGTCTACGCCACCGCCGCCGTGCTGGTGTTCCCGAAGCTGTTCTTCCCCGCCGGCGACCCCACCGCCGCGACCTTGCAGTCGCTGGCGACGTTCGCCATCGCCTTCGTCGCGCGGCCCGTCGGTTCCGCGCTGTTCGGGCACTTCGGCGACCGCATCGGCCGCAAGTCGACCCTGGTGGCCTCGCTGCTGACGATGGGGATCTCGACGGTGCTCATCGGGCTGCTGCCCGGTTACGCGTCGATCGGCGTGGCCGCGCCGCTGCTGCTGGCGCTGTGCCGGTTCGGGCAGGGGCTCGGCCTCGGCGGCGAATGGGGCGGCGCGGCACTGCTGGCCACCGAGAACGCGCCCAGCGGCAAGCGCGCCACCTTCGGCACCTTCCCGCAGCTCGGCGCCCCCATCGGTTTCTTCGTGGCGAACGGCCTGTTCCTGCTGCTGTCCGAGACGATGGACGACGCGACCTTCCTGGCCTGGGGCTGGCGGGTGCCGTTCCTGGTCTCCGCGGTCCTGGTCATCGTCGGCCTGTGGGTGCGGCTGAGCCTGCACGAGACACCCGCGTTCGCGAAGGTCGTCGAGTCCGGCGCCCGCGCCAAGGTCCCCTTCGTGCAGGTCTTCCGCACCGGCCTCAAGGGCCTCGTGCTGGGCACGTTCATCATGCTCGCGACCTACGTGCTGTTCTACCTGATGACCGTGTTCACCCTGTCCTACGGCACCGCCGAGTCCGGGCTGGGCTACAGCCGCTCCGAGTTCCTGGTGTTCCTGCTCATCGGAGTGGTGTTCTTCGGCCTGACCGTGCCCATCGCCGGCGTGCTGGCCGACCGCTTCGGCCGCCGCTCCACGCTGCTCGTGATCACCTCGGCGATCATCGTGTTCGGACTGCTGATGGGGCCGTGGTTCGGGAGCGGTTCGCTGCCCGCGGTGCTCAGCTTCCTCATCGTCGGCCTCGCCCTGATGGGCTTGACGTTCGGCCCGATGGGCGCGGTGCTGCCGGAGCTGTTCCCCACCGCGGTGCGCTACACGGGAGCGTCGGTGTCCTACAACCTGGCGAGCCTGCTCGGCGCCTCCGTCGCGCCCTACATCGCGACCTGGCTCGCGGGCAGCCACGGCGTCGGCTGGGTCGGCGTCTACCTCGCCGCGATGGGAGCGCTGACGCTGATCGCGCTGCTGATCAGCCGCGAAACGAAGGACTCCGCGCTGGACTGACCGAGTCGTCGCCGGTTCCGCGAGGAGCCGGCGACGCTCGTCCTCCAGGCCGGAACCACTTGGCAGGGCGGCGAATTCTCGTCCTTTCGGCCACCCGCCACCGACCCGGAGTCCGATCCGCGCACCTCGCCCCGCGCCCTAGCGTGAGCTCATCGCCGACGGACGGCGGCACGAGCACTTCGAGGTGAACGCGATGACGCACGCGGACGTGGATACGAGCACCTGGATCCTGGAGCACGGCGGCACCCGCCTGTCCGACTCCGACCGGGCGCAGGGCCAGCGCCTCCTCAACGAGCACGTGGCGATGGGCCGCCTCACCTCGGAGGAATTCGGGGACCGCGCCGTGCAGGTGCAGCACGCCCGCACCAGGTCGGAACTGCTCGCGGCGTTCCAGGACCTGCCCCGCCCCCACCCTCGTCTCGACGAGCCGGTGGAGCTGCGCCGCACCGCGATCCCGGAGCCCCGCGCGGACGTCCCCCACCTGCGCTACGCCGTCACCGCGACCGTCTCGTCGTGCGCCGTCGCGGGCGCGCTCGGCGTCCTGCTGCTCGCCCTCCAGGAGCCGGCGGTCCTGTTCGCCGCGGCCGGGGTACTGCTGACGGTGTACTTCGCGCTGGTCATCCTCGGCCACCGCACCGAACGCTGACCCTCACTCCGACCCCAGTTCCCCCAGCAACCGGGAGAGGAATTCCGCCTGCGCGGCAAGGATCTTCTCCCGAGCCACCGCCGGAGCGAACCACTCGGCCCGGTCCACCTCGGGGAAGCTCTGCGTGCGACCGGACCGCGGCGGCCACGCCAGCTCCACGAGGTTGCTGCGCAACGAGCTCACGTCGAACTCGCCCCGCACCGCCCACGCCGTGACGACCTTGCCGCTCTTCTGCCGCACCTCGCCCAGATCGATCGCCGAGTCCGCGACCGGCCGCAGCCCCGTCTCCTCCTCGAACTCGCGCACCGCGGCGGACAACGGCGCCTCGTCCTCGCCGTACTCGCCCTTCGGGATCGACCAGGCACCGAGGTCCTTGTTCTTCCAGAACGGGCCGCCCGGATGCACCAGCAGCACTTCCGGAGCACCCTCGCGCATCCGGTACAGCAGGATCCCCGCGCTGCGCTTCGCCATCCGCCGACCGTACCGCCGAGCTGCCGCCACTCCCCGAACCAGGCAAGCTGGCCAGGTGGAGCAGGTGGTGCTGCACGTGGACCTCGACCAGTTCATCGTCGCCGTGGAACTGCTGCGACGCCCCGAACTGCGCGGCGAACCCGTGCTCGTCGGCGGCATCGGAGACCCCACCCGCCGCGGCGTCGTCGCCGGAGCCTCCTACGAAGCCCGCGAATCCGGCGTGCACTCCGGAACCCCGTTGCGCACCGCCGCGAAGCGCTGCCCCCGAGCCGTGTTCCTCCCCCTCGACAAGGACGCGTACCTGGCGGCGTCCGCGACCTTCGTCGAAGCCCTGCGCGACCGCTCCGACGTCGTCGAGGAAGCAGGCTGGGACGAGGCGTACCTCCTGCTCGACACCGACGACGCCACCCGCTCCGCCACCGAACTCCGCGACCACGTGCACGCCCGGACCGGACTCGTGTGCTCCGTGGGAATCGGCGACAACAAGCTCCGCGCGAAAACGGCCTCCGGCTTCGCGAAACCCACCGCGGGCTTCACCGACACCGGAATCTTCCGCCTGGACCAGCACAACTGGCCGCACATCATGAACGAGCGCCCGCCCGAAGCCCTCCGAGGCGTGGGCCGCCGCACCGCCAAGCCGAACACGACCTCCGCACCGTCGGCGACCTCGCCACCACCGACCGCTTCGCCCTCGCCGAGCACTTCGGCCCCCGCACCGGCCCGTGGCTCGTGGCCCTCGCCCGCGGCTACGACCCCACCCCCGTGCAACCCGAGCCGTACCGGCCCCGCTCCTACGGCCGCGAGATCACCTTCCAAACCGACACCACCGACCCCGAAAGGCTGCGGACCGAACTCACCCGCCTCGCCCACCTGATAGCCGACGACCTCGCGGTCCACGACCTCCTAGCGGGCCGCGTCGTCGTCAAGCTCCGAAACTCCCACTTCCGCACCCACTCGCACGGCGTCCGCCTCACCACCCCCACCCGCGAACCCAGCGCCCTAGCCGCCGCCTCCCACGAGGCCCTGGCCGCCTTCGCCCTCACCCGCCCCGTACGCCTCATCGGCACCCGAGCCGAACTCCTGACCAGCACGAACACCGAAACCGAGGGGCGATGAAGATCCTCTGCGGACAGTGCGCTAAGCTTTCCGCACACCGCAAACAACGGGTGTGGCCGGGACGTGGCGCAGCTTGGTAGCGCACTTGACTGGGGGTCAAGGGGTCGTGGGTTCGAATCCCGCCGTCCCGACGGTCGAGAGGGTCTTCGCAGGTCAGACACTGCGAAGGCCCTCTTTTTCTGCTCTTGGTCGGTTCTTCGAAGTCGAGCACGCCGTTGCTGGACCCCTTGACTTCGGAGGTTCCCGATGCCCATTCTCGATCTTGATCGGATCACCGGGGAACTGTCCCCGACGTGGTCCGGATACCTGCGCGACTGGGACCGCGCGCTGCGATCCGGCAACCACCCGGAGACCACCCGCTACAACTACCTGCTCGCCGCCTCCCAGCTCGCCCGCAACGTCGCCGAACACTCACCGGACCCCGACGCCGACGACGCCGCCGATGACCCGGCCGAGATCACCAAAGCCCACATCGAGTCCTTCCAAGCCTGGATGATCGAAACCAGGTCCGCCTCAACTGCCGCGAACAAGCACAAAGCCCTCTCGGAACGCGGACCGTTCGGCGCCCAGCGGCCGACCGCCTCGCACCGAGAGCCACACGTTGGGCCGCCCGGACCCCGGATGTTTCGCGCGAGCCCGCAGGTAGCGACTCAGCGCACGAGCGGTCTTGTGCCCGAACCGCACCCGACGGGTCTTCGCTCCCTTTCCGCGGTACGCAACGGAATCAGTGCCGAAGTCCAGATCCTCGACCGACAGATCGCGACCTCTGACAGCCGGGCACCGGTGTTGCAGTAGTCATCGCGCAAGCTGACGAAATCCTTCCCTCTGCCCCCCAGCAACTTCTTCGTCTCGGCCTGCCCCATGCCGGGATCAACTTCACGTCCCCGGTGTCTCCGGCGGCCGTCTCACGCTCGGCGTGGGCGTCGGCTCGCGCGGGGACGAATTCACCGTTCCCGGGCACGAGCTGCACGGTCACGGCGCGCGGTTGGAATCCGACCTGGCGACCTACCGCGAGGTCTGGGCCGGCGCCCCGGTCGGCAACGGGCCGAACCCAGCCGTGCCATCGGGAACCCGGCAAGTCCCCATGCTGTTCGGCGGGTACTCCGCTCACGCGCTGGATCGCATGGTGCGCTGGGGCGAGGGCTACATCGGCGGTTCGCTGCCGTCGTCCACGACGGCCCCGCGCTTCGAGGCGGCGAAGCGTGCCTGGCACGAGGCAGGCCGCCAGGGCGCCCCGAAACTCGTCGTGCTCGCCTACTTCGCACTGGGCGCCCCCGAGGCCGGACGGGCGAACATCCAGGACTTCTACCGGCTGGCACCCAAGGAGATCGCCACCAACGCGGTGCTCTGCACCACCCGGAAGACGATCGAGCAGACCGTCACGGTCTACACCGACCTCGGTATCGACGAGATCATTTTCGTTTCCGCCGTAGACGACCCCGACGAGATCACCCGGCTCGCCGACATCGTCACCTGACCAGCGGGCAGGAGCCGACAAGCAGAATCGAGGGTGGCGCGTGAAGGTGGTCGCTTCGGCAGAGAACAGCTTCGTGCCGCACTGGATTGTTGGACGCACCTGACGCGTCGTGCATGCATGCGCCACCCCGATCACTACCGCGCTTGCGCGTACCGATGACCCACCAGTAGTGACAGCAGCAACGTCAGGAGCCCGATAGCGCCGGCCGTTGCGAACGCCACATGTAGGCCGGCAGCGTCCGGGGAGAGCTCGTCAGTGGCTGAGCCGAGTGCGGCTATGGAGACGAACAACGCCGTACCCATCGCGCCTGCGACCTGTTGCACCGCGGAGAGGCTGGCACTGCCATGCGAATACAGCTTGTCCGGCAACGAACCCAGAGCTTCCGCCATCAGCGGCGTCAGCATCAGTGACATCCCGGACATCAGCACGAGGTGAAATACGACGATAGCCGACAGCGGAGTTCCGGTACCCGTGATCGAGAACAGGCCGAGGCCCGACGCCATTAGCGCAGCACCTGGAATGACCAAGGGTCGGGCTCCGCGCCGATCGAACAGTGCGCCGACCGGCCGACCGAGAATTCCGAAAAGGAGTCCTCCCGGGAGCATGATGAGCCCCGCCACTAACGGGCTCACACCGAGCACCGTCTGCAAGTAGAGCGGCAGTAGCACTGACGCAACGCCGATCAGGGACAGCAACATCAACGCCGTAATCATTAATGCGATGACGAACGGACGCCGCCCGAATGGTCGCAGATCGAGCAATGCTCGATTTTCTCGTTGCAGCCGCAGCTGTCGGACTACGAAGAGCACGAGCGCTACAAGCCCGGCTCCAGCGGCGATCCATGACGGGACACCGCCACCACTTCCCTTACCGATCGCCGACAGGCCGTAGACGGGGCCGCCGAACCCGATCGCCGAAAGGAATACCGACGAGATGTCCAGCGGGGGCGGGCTTTCAGCGGTGTCGAGGTGCAGCCACCGGGCACCAATCGCGAGCGCGGCCAGGGACAGCGGAAGAACCAGCCACAACATCCAGCGCCAGCTGAGTCCGGAGAGGACGGCGCCACCGATCGCCGGGCCGATCGCAGGGGCTACGGCTATGACAATGGTGATCGTTCCCATCGTAGCGCCGCGCTTCTCCTCCGGGACGAGCCGCAATGACGTCGTCATCAGCAGCGGGAGTATCAACGCAGTACCAACGGCCTGGACCACACGCCCAGCTAGCAGAACCTCGAATCCAGGAGCCAAACCAGCCAGGACGGTACCTGCGGTGAATATCAGCAGCGACACTAGAAACATCTGACGGGGCGTATATCTATCGAGCAAGTAGCCGGTCGCCGGGATGACGATGGCCATAGTCAACAGATACCCGCTGGTCAACCACTGCACAGTAGTAGACGGCACGGCAAGCTCGATGCTCAGGTCACGAAGTGAAACACTGAGTATGGTCTCGTTGAGAATCATCACGAATGCAGCGCTGACCATGACGCCGATCAACGGTCTTGCGTGGTTTTCCGCCCTTTGTTCGATACGCGACGCGGGACTGGTCACGCGGGGCCCCCTTTCCGCCCGTGGCAATTTCGAAGAAGAACTGCAATCTGCCGAGCGCACCTGATCGAGCCGACAGTGAACACGTGAAGCGATAAGTCAACCGCCAGCCCCACGATGGCCAACTGTGCGATGGAGGTGGACTCGAAATCCAACGAAAAGGAACATGGCGACACTAGTGCGCGAGAGCAGGGATACGTCTACATTCTGATCAATCCGAAGCCGACCGGCATTACCGATAACTACGGAAGAAGGTGCGGATATCTTCCACGAGCGCGTCGGGCTGCTCCAAAGCGGCAAAATGGCCGCCGCGGGAGAACTTGCTGTACCGTTGAACGTTGAAGGCTGTGGAAACGACTTCGCGTGATGGCACGAAGAGTTCCTGGGGAAAAGCCGCGTAAGCGGTGGGGACACCCCTGGAGCCGCTCGGCGCGACTCCGGACGTGGAGGCCGCTTCGTAGTACAGGCGGGCCGCGGTTGCACTAGTGCCGCCGAGCCAGTAGAACATGATTTCAGTTAGTAGGTCATCTTTGGAGAAAACCGATTCAACGTCCCCCTCGCAGTCGCTCCAGCTTTGGAATTTCTCTACGATCCAACCTGCCAGGGCCGCCGGGGAATCCGTCAGCGCGTGACCGATGGTCAGCGGCTTGGTCGCCTGCACGTGGGAGTACCCGCCCTCGCGGGCGTTCCAATCTTCAACGGCCCGCAGGTACTCCTCATGTTCCACGGACGCCCGCGAAGGCCGGTCTGGAAAAAAGTTCAGGTGAATGGCTGCGACACCTTCACTGACCCCGTAGTGGCTGCGTCCCAGCGCGGCGGTGACGAACGAACCCCAGTCCCCGCCCTGGGCGACGTAGCGACGATAACCGAGAGTGTCCGCCATCAGGGTGTGGAACGCTTCTGCGATCGCTGATGGATCGACGCCTGGTCGGCCGGGATGGGGAGAGAATCCATACCCCGGGAGGCTCGGCGCGACAACGTCGAAGGCATCCCTTGCGTCGCCTCCGTGAGCGACCGGATCCGTCAGCGGACCGATGATCTTATGCACCTCCCAGAACGATCCCGGCCAGCCATGGCTGAACACCAGCGGCAACGGGTCCGGTCCCCTTCCACGTGCATGCACGAAGTGCAGGCGAAACTCGCCGGCCTTGGAGGAAACGTCGGCCTGGAACTGGGGAAGCTCGTTGATCTGACGTTCGATCAGGCGCCAGTCGAACTCATTCATCCAGTAATCGATCAGGCCGCGCAGCGTTCGGGCGGGCATCCCGGCGGACCAACCAAGATCCGAATCGAACAGTCGAGTACGACGCAGGCGTTCCCTCAGTTCGTCCAGTTCGCGTTGCGGCACATCGACCACGAACGGGCGCACTGTCACCGGACGACCTCCGCCTCTTCCCCGCCGATACGGGCGCCGGAACCTGCTGCATCTCGATGATGCCGACCGAATCCAGAATCGCTGAACATGCTGACGTCGCACACCTTTCTTGTCGTTTTCTGCCACAGACGCTCGATTCCCTATGCTTCGCTCGAACTCCGGCCGATTCACACAGCTACGCTGTCCCGGTTCAGGACGTTGCCCAAGTGCGCGGCGAGCGCTGCCGCCGTGGCCCGGTTGTCCGGATGGGCCATCTCGTGCAGGTCGAACAAGCCGGCCGAGAACCGAGATCCGAGGAGCCACTCGAACAGAGCGGGCGAACCAGACCACCGGTGCAAGCGCTCCATGCGCGTGCCGTAGAAGGACAGCAGGTCACGAGCGGTACGGGGATTCTCCGCCGGAGGGGCCAAGCGGTTGCGGGCGTTGTCGTCAAGGTCGAGGCATTCCAATTTCGCGATGACCGCGGCACTAGGTGCGACAAGGCACGGCAACAGGGGTTGCAATGCGATCGAGCCGTCCTCGAAGACGGGCCTCGGCGACTTCTGCGTGAGGCCGTCGGCGGAGCAATCGATGTAGACGGTCCCGGGCGGTGTCGTGATACTGCCGCCCTCAAGATGGACTCCGGCGGAGTCCATGCGGCGCACGCGCCCCAGCCGCACCACGTTCTCGATCTGCCGCAGCTGACCGAGTTCGGTGGAGCTGACCGTCGCGCACCGGAAGGCGCTGGGCGTGACGGCGACGTCACGCCGGAGCACCAGGCCTAGCTCCTCAAGCACTCCGATCGCGGCGTCGACCGAATCGTGTCCGTGCAGTTTCGTCAGCTCCCGGAACTGCGGCTCGGCTCCGTCGTGACTGCGGTTGACCAACCACGCGTCACGCGGGGCGATCCACCTGACGCGGTCCGGGTCGACCCCATGGTTGAGCAGCCATAGGCAGGCGTCCAGGCCGGTCTTTCCGGCTCCGACGATGGTGAACCGCTCGGGCGCACCGCCGAGCTCGACGAGTTGGTTGACCGGGACGACCGGCACACCGTCCTCGATTCCGTAGCTCGGGCGATTCATCGCGGGCACGGTCACGTTCACGTAGGACGCGTCGACGACCCGCTTCCTGACGATGATCTCCGTCGTGACCCCGTTGACGAGGGACCGCGCCTGCGCGATCGCCGGTCGGCCGGGGTGCACGTCGGCGACGTCGTGCATCGGCAGGTAGGTGACGCGACCCGAAGCCAGCAGCACGTCGCGCATGATGCGGTCGTAGTAGTCGAGGACCTCGTGACGCGAAGCGAGGCTCGCTCCGATCGAATCGCTCGGCATCGGCCGCGAGTGGACCCCGTAGACGTTGGACGGCCCGTGCAGCCTGACGAACGGGTACGACACCGTCCAATGGCCACCAGGGGCGTGATTGCGATCCACCACGGCCATCGTGTCGCCGCTCTCGCTGAGCAGGGCGTCCGCGAATGCCATTCCGGTGGCTCCCGCGCCGATGATCAGGTAATCGACAGTGATCGTTTCAGGAGACATGTCCGCCTTCAGTCGTCGTTCGTTCCGAGAAGCGCGCCTGGTTGATGCCGGCGCATCCAGCTCGGCGCTCGGGAGGAGGGGGCGGCCACGAGTCCGGAGCTCGGTTCGCCGCCCGAGAAGTCACGGTAGCACGGTTTGGCAGACTCTGCCATTACAGGCACGACATGCCATATCCGACTTCCTCTGTTAACGTCGGGAGATGCAGCGAGCAGAGTTGACCTTGCAAGATCGCAAGCGACAGGCAGTGCGCACGGAGGTGACGGCGGTCGCCATCGACCTCTTCCTCGTAGCTGGATACGAAGCCGTCACCGTGGACCAGATCGCCGCCGCAGCCGGGTTGTCCCCTCGCAGCTTCTTTCGCTATTTCGCGAACAAGGAAGCCGTCTTCACCCACATGCTGGACGAGACCGGCACCGGCATCGCCGACCGACTCGAGGCTCGCTCACCCCACGAGGACCCCTGGCTCGCATTGCGCCGATCGTTCGATCACCTGATCGAGATGCTCGACGGAGCAGAGCGGTCACTTCGGATGACGCGGCTCGTCTACGAAACGCCAGTTCTTTACGGCGGCCACCTGCGCAAACAAGCGCAGTGGAACGAGCTTCTCGCCGATGTACTCGCGCCCCGGCTCATCGCCGCACCTTCCGGCGAGCGGCGACTGCGTGCCGGCGCACTCGCCGCCGCAGCCGTCTCGTGCTTCGAATACGCCCGTCTCGAATGGGTCAGCTGCGACGGCAAGCGTTCCGTGGCGCAACTCCTCGACATCACCATGGGGGCCGTCCACCCGCTGCCCGAGGCGTAGGCCGGGCCGCTGCGCACAGCGCGAGCTCACTCCTCAAGGCCGCTGGGGGCCAAGGGGCCGCGGGTTCGAATCCCGCCGTCCGACGGCGCAAAAGCCCGCTGAGCTAGCACGAAAGTGCAGTCCAGCGGGCCTTTTGATGTTCGATTGCCGATCATGCAGTGGATCTTCCCGAACCCACCGCGTCCACATCTTCGACCAGTCCAATTCGGGTCGGCCCCGCGCACGCGGGGATGTTCCCTGCTACGCCGGTGGATCACCGGCTAGCGCGGAGTCGACCTCGCGTGGGGGCGAGTCAGGCGGCCTGGGCCGGGTTGAGCACGACCTTGGTCCAGCCGTCTTCGCGGGCGTCGAAGTGCTTGTAGGCGTCCGGCGCCTTCTCCAACGGCAGGTTGTGGGACACGATCCACGAAGGCTCGGCCTTGTTCTCGGCGATGAGGTCGCGCAGGTGGCGGTTGTAGCGCTTGACCGGGGCCTGCCCGCAGCCCATCTGCTGGCCCTTGAACCAGAAGTTGCCGAAGTCGAAGCGGGCCTTGCCCTGCTGGGACAGCTCATCCGGACCGCCTGGGTCCTCAGGAACGAACACCCCGACGGTGCCGATGCCGCCGGTGAACCGCACGGAGGAGACCAGCTTGTTCAAGGTCGCCGCGTTGTCCTCGTTGCCTTGGGGGTCGTGGGCCTGGTAGCCGACGCACTCCGCGCCGCGGTCGGCGCCGATTCCCTTGGTGTGCGCGGTGACCTGCTCGACCGGGTCGCCCTGGGAATCGTCGATCGCGATCGCACCGATCTGCTCGGCGAGGCGCAGCCGGTCGGGGTGGCGGTCGACGACCATGACCTTCGCCGCCCCCTTCACGCTCGCGGAGAGGGCCGCCATCAGTCCGACCGGACCACCGCCGTAGATCACGATGGACTCGCCCGGCTTCAGGCCCGACATCTCCACCGCGTGCCAGCCGGTGGGGAAGATGTCCGAGAGCATCACGTAGTCGTTCTGCTTCTCGGCCGCGTCCTCGGGCAGGCGCAGACACTGGAAGTCACCCCAGGGGATGCGCAACAGCTCGGCTTGGCCGCCGGCCCAGCCGCCCATGTCGGCGAACCCGTACGCCCCGCCTGCCATGCCCTCCACGTTCGCGGCCAGGCAGTAGTTGGTCAGACCGTGCTCGCAGTTCTGGCAGTGCCCGCAGGAGACGTTGAACGGCGCGGAGACCATGTCCCCCACCGCGACCTTGTCGATCCCGGCGCCGACCTCGACGACCTCGCCGACGTTCTCGTGGCCGAAGATGCGGCCCTGCTCGAAGTCGGTACGGCCTTCGTACATGTGCAGATCCGACCCGCAGATGTTCGTCGCCGTGATCTTGACCAGGACGTCGTTGGGCGCCTCGATGCGGGCGTCGTCGACGTCGGCGACCGTCACGTCGCGGGGTCCGTTGTACACAAGTGCCTTCATGATGATCTCCGGGTGCGAATCGTGGCCCGATCAGGTCTGGGCGCCGACGGGCTGGCGGCCCTCGGCGAACTCTTCGACGATCTGGGAGAAGAACGCGGGCAGTGGGGGCGCGGCTGATGACCAAGCCCTGGTCCCGGCTTTGCGGATTTCGTTGCGGGCACTGGGAAACGACGTCAGGGTCCGGCCACGCACGTCGGCCTCGACCAACGTCCGCTGGCCATGACACGGCGAGCCGACCGGCTTACCGGACCATGTCCCGCAGGAGGCCCACCGCGTCGGAGTCGACCCAGCCCGCCGCCCGGCAGGGCCAAGGCGTCGAAGTCGTCGCTCGACAACGTTGGGAGGCCGACCGGCCGACGGTGGAGGTGTCGTCCCTGTCGATGTCGGCGTTCATCGACCGGATCTGTCCAGTGTGGATCGAACGTAGCGTCATCTGCACCCGGCCTGGTCGACCGCCCGGCGGGGCCGGGTCGGTTCGACCTGCTCGACACCGTCGGCCAGGATCGCGACCCGTCGGCCGCGCAGCTCATCTGCCATCGGAAGGCCCCTCCTCCTAATGCGGCGAGAGCCACCGGTGTTACCCGGTCAGGCCGGTTCGAAACCACCCGGCGAGGCACTGGGCACGCTTGCGGCGCACCTGAGGTGAACTCCTCTCCGAAAACGGCGCGGTCGAGCAGTGCGCGTGGAGCAGCGACGCTGAATCTCCGCCTGCTCGAAGGTGTCGGTGAGCCACCGCCGCTCGTCCTGCGAAGTAGCGGCCGGTTCTGCGAGGCCGCTCGCCGATCCCCTCACCTCGGGTCGAACCCGGCCCCGGCCGAGCATTTCTCTCCACGGGGCTCGGCCGAATGCCGGGTCGCACCGTCGAAGTGAAGCTGGTGCGCTTGGTTTCCGCGCAGGACCGTCCGGTCGCGTTCGAGGTCGGCAGTGCTGATTTCTCCGCGTGACACCGCCTTTTCGAGTCCGGGCACCGCGCGCTGCTCGACCGCGTGGCCGCGGCGGGCACCGCTGCCGGAGGTCGCCGTCGCCTGCCGCCCCCCAGGAGGGGTATCACTTGACCTGAATCAGTCTCTAGACATGGGCGATTGACCAATCGTATGTTGTCTTCATGGTCACTCGATCAGATTCGCGGGTCTGTCTCGTCACCGGGGCGGGGCGGGGCATCGGGGCTGCGGTCGCCCGGCGGCTCGGCGCCGCGGGACACCGGGTCGCCTTGGCCGCCCGCACCGCTTCGGAACTGGAGTCGGTCGCGGCCGAGCTGCCCGGGCCGACCCTCACCCTGCCGCTGGACCTGACCGCGCCGGAGGCCGCGGAGACCGCGTGCGCCGCGGTCGAATCCCGCTGGGGGCACGTCGATGTCCTGGTGCTCGCGGCGGGTGCCGGGACGTCCGCACCCTTGGCGTCGACCACCGATGAGCAGTGGGAGCAGATGCTCGCGCTGAACCTGACGGCACCGTTCCGCCTGCTGCGCAGGGCGGCCCCGCCGATGGCCGACGCGGGGTGGGGCCGCGTGGTGTCGATCGCCTCGGTGGCCGCCCGGCGCGGCGAGCGCTACATCAGCGCCTACACCGCCAGCAAGCACGGCGTGCTGGGACTGGTGCGCTCGGCCGCGGCCGAACTGGCCGGGACGGGCGTCACCGTCAACGCCGTGTGCCCCGGGTACGTGGACACGCCCATGACCGACGCCACGGTGGCCGCGATCAGCGCCCGCACCGGCCGCGACCTCGCGGCGTCCCGGGCGGCCCTGGCCGCCAAGCAACCGATCGGCCGGCTCATCACCGCCGAGGAGGTCGCCGACGTCGTGGCCGTCTGCGTCGCCAGCGGCGCGATCAACGGCCAGGGCATCGTCATCGACGGCGGAGGGGTGCACTCGTGATGGACCGCGTGAATCCTCCCGAGCTGGCCCGGCCCTCGGGCTTCAGCCACGCCGTCGTGGCCGAGGGCCGGGTGGTGCTGCTGGCCGGGCAGACCGGGACCGACGCCGAAGGGCGCATCGTCGACGCGGGTGTCCTCGACCAGTTCGACCGCGCGCTGGCCAACTTGGTGGCGGCGCTGCGCGCCGCGGGCGGATCTCCTGACGATCTGGCCCAGCTGACGATCTACCTGGTCGACGTCGAGGCGTACCGGGCCGTCGGCCGCGAGGTGGGGGCGGTCTGGAAACGGCACGTCGGCGCGCACTACCCGGCGACCGCGGCGGTCGGGGTGACCCGGTTGTGGGATCGCGCGGCCCTGGTCGAACTGCAAGGAATCGCCGTGCTCGACGTCGAGCCGCGGAACCCGTAGTCCCCTGCGAGCGAGGAGGACCTGGCCGTGGTGCCGACGTCGTCCCTCAACCCGTCCGCGCACATCGACACCTTCTGCCGGGACCGGCTGCCCGCCGAGGAGGACTGGCCGGAGCTGCTGTTCGAGCTGCCGGAACTGGACTACTCCGCGCGGCTCAACGCGGGCTCGGAACTCCTCGACACCGCGATCGCGCGGTACGGACCGGACCGTCCCGCCTTGCGCGCCCCGGCACCGAATCCCGTCGCGTGGACCTACGGCGAGCTGCGCGACCGCGCCGCCGCCGTGGCCGCCGCGTTGACCCGGGAACTCGGTGTCGTGCCGGGGAACCGCGTGATCCTGCACGGGCCGAACACCCCGTGGCTCGCGGCGGCCTGGCTCGGCGTGCTCAAAGCGGGCGCGGTCGCCGTCACGACGACCGCGATGCTCCGGTCCGGCGAACTCGCCACCGTCGGCGGGCTGACCCGGCCGGCGGTGGCCCTGTGCGACCACCGCTTCGCCGCCGAGCTGGCGTCCGCGGGCATCGCCGGGATGCCGATCGTGCCGTTCGGCGGTGCCGGCGCCGACGACCTCGCGGTGCGCGCGGCCCGGCAGGACCCGTTCGACGACGTGGCGACCTCGGCGGACGACGTCGCGCTGCTGGCCTGCACCTCCGGCACGACCGGCGAGCCGAAGGTCACGATGCACTTCCACCGCGATGTGCTCGCGATCGCGGACACCTTCGCCCACCACGTGGTGGCGCTGCGCCCGGACGACCTGGTGACCGGGACCCCTCCGTTCGCCTTCACCTTCGGGCTCGGCGGGTTGCTCGTCTTCCCGCTCCGGGCCGGTGCCGCCGCGCTGCTGCTCGAACGCGCCACCCCCCAGGAACTGGCCGCGCACGTGGCCGAGAACCGCGCGACGGTGCTGTTCACCGCCCCCACCGCCTACCGCGCGCTCGCCGGGGACGGCCGGCCCGAGCGGCTGGCGAGCCTGCGCCGCTGCGTGTCGGCGGGCGAGCCGCTGCCCGCCTCGGTGTGGCGCGACTTCCGCGCTGCCACCGGAATCCGCGTCATCGACGGGATCGGATCGACCGAGATGCTGCACGTGTTCGTGTCCGCCGCCGACGACGACATCAGGCCCGGGGCCACCGGCCGGGCGGTTCCCGGCTACCGGGTCGACGTCGTCGACGATCTCGGGCGCAGCGCGCCCGACGGCGTGCCGGGGCACCTCGTGGTGCGGGGGCCGACCGGCTGCCGCTACCTGGACGGGCGCAGGCAGCGGGAGTACGTGGTGCACGGCTGGAACCGCACCGGCGACATCTACGTCCGCGACGCCGACGGCCTGTTCTGGTTCCAGGCCCGCTCCGACGACATGATCATCACCGCCGGGTACAACGTGGCCGGGCCGGAGGTGGAGCAGGCGCTCCTGCAACACCCCTCGGTCGCCGACTGCGCGGTCGTCGGCACCCCGGACGCGGAACGCGGCCACGTGGTCACCGCCCACGTCGTGCTGCGGCCGGGGGAAACGGCCACCGCCGCCGAGTTGCAGGCGTTCGCGAAGGGCGTGATCGCCCCGTACAAGTACCCGCGCCGCATCCACTTCGCCGACGCGCTGCCGCGCAACAGCACCGGGAAGTTGCAGCGGTCCGCGCTCCGCGAGGCGGTCTGAGGTGGCGGGCATGCGGATCGCGATCGCGGGCGGCGGACCGGGCGGCCTCTACCTGGCCGCCCTGCTGGCGCAGCTCGGCCCGCACGACATCACGGTGTGGGAGCAGAACGCCGCGGACGACACGTTCGGCTTCGGCGTCGTGCTCTCCGACGAGACCCTCGGTGGGATCGAGCAGGCGGACCCCGCCGTGTTCGCCGCGATGTCGGAGCGGATGGCGCGCTGGGACGACATCGACGTGCACCACCGCGGGGCCGTGTCCACCTCGGGCGGGCACGGGTTCGCCGCGATCGGCCGGCGGGAGCTGCTGGGCGTGCTCCAGCGCCGCTGCGCGGAACTCGGGGTCACCGTGCACTACCGCACGCGGTGCCCGGACGCGGCGGTCCTGCAAGCCGATCACGACCTGGTCGTCGCGGCGGACGGGGTGAACTCCGCGGTCCGGGCGGCGCGCGCGGCGGACTTCGGCGCGCGCATCACGACCGGGCGCAGCCGGTACATGTGGCTCGGCACCGACCGCGTCTTGCCCGCGTTCACCTTCGACGTCGTGGAGACCCCCTGCGGCGTCGTGCAGCTGCACGGCTACCCCTATTCCGACCGGGCCTCGACGATCGTGGTGGAGACCTCGGAACCGGCTTGGGAGCAGCTCTTCCGCGACCGCTGCTCCCGCGATCCGGGACCCGGCGAGAGCGACCTGGCGTCGATCGAGCTCGTCGAGGAGCTGTTCGCGGACCGGCTCGACGGCGCCGCGCTGCTGGCGAACGCCTCGCGCTGGTCGCGGTTCCGGACCTTGCGGACCGACCGCTGGCATGCGGGGAACCTGGTGCTGCTCGGCGACGCCGCGCACACCGCGCACTTCTCCATCGGGTCGGGGACGAAGCTGGCGATGGAGGACGCGCTCGCCCTGGCGGCGTGCCTGCACGAGCAGGGGGACGTCGCGACCGCGCTCGCCGCGTACGAGGCGGAGCGGCGACCCGTGGTCGCCTCCACCCAGCGCGCGGCGGCGGCGAGCCAGGCCTGGTTCGAGGACATCGACCGCTACGTCGGCCAGGAACGGCAGCAGTTCGCGTTCAACCTGCTCACGCGCAGCCGCCGCGTCACCCACGACAACCTGCGCACGCGGGACGCCGCGTTCGTCGAGAACGCCGAGCGCTGGTTCTGCGGCAGGAGCGCCGGAGCAGACCCCGTGCCGCCGATGTTCACGCCCGTCCGGATCGGCGGTCTCGCGCTGCCGAACCGGGTCGTCGTCTCGGCGATGGACGTCTACTCGGCCCGCGACGGGGTGCCCGGGGATTTCCACCTCGTCCACCTCGGCGGCAAGGCGCTCGGCGGCGCGGGGTTGGTGATGACCGAAATGGTGTGCGTCTCCCCTACCGGCAGGATCACCCCGGGGTGCACCGGCCTGTGGAACGCCGAGCAGGAGACCGCGTGGCGCCGGGTGGTCGACTTCGTCCACTCGTCGACCTCCTCCCGGATCGGTGTCCAACTAGGACATTCGGGCCGCAAGGGCTCGACCCGGTTGATGTGGGAGGGGATCGACGAGCCGCTGGACACCGGCGGATGGCCGGTGGTGGGGCCGTCGGCGATCCCGTACTCCGCGCGGAACGCGATGCCGCACGAGCTGACGGCGGACGAGCTGCGCGGCATCCGGGACGAGTTCGCCGCTTCCGCCCGCGCCGCCGCCCGCTGCGGGTTCGACCTGCTGGAGCTGCACGTCGCGCACGGGTACCTGCTGTCGTCGTTCGTCTCCCCGCTGTCGAACCGGCGCACCGACCGCTACGGCGGCGACCTCGACGGGCGGTTGCGCTTCCCGCTGGAGGTCTTCGACGCCGTCCGCGAGGCGTGGCCGGCGGACCGGCCGATGTCGGTGCGGATCTCGGCGACGGACTGGCATCCGGGCGGTGTCGACGCGGACGACTCGGTCGAGATCGCCCGCGCGTTCGCCGAGCACGGTGCCGACGCCATCGACGTGTCGACCGGCCAGGTGGTGCGCGAGGAGACCCCCGAGTTCGGCCGGAGCTACCAGACCCCGTTCGCCGACCGCATCCGCAACGCCGTCGGGCGCCCGCACGACGGGCCCGCGGTGATCGCGGTGGGCGCGATCTCCAGCTGGGACGACGTCAACTCGATCCTGCTGGCCGGGCGCGCCGACCTGTGCGCCCTGGGCCGCCCGCACCTCTACGACCCGCAGTGGACCCTGCACGCCGCGGCCGAGCAGGACTACGCCGGCCCCGCCGCGGTGTGGCCGGAGCCGTTCGCGGCGGGTTCCCGTCGTCCGCGGACGGGCCGCACCGACGGGCCGCCGCCACGGCTGGACCTCCTCCGGAGCGGCCCCGTCCGCGCGCGCCACGCCAGGTGGAACCCGGCCGGTTTCCCGCCCGAGCCCGCCGGTGGATGACCGCCCAGGCGGGCGTGCTGCGGGAGCGCATCGCCACAGCCGCGACCAGATCGGTCAAATGTCTTGTCTTATGCCGCACTGTGGATACACTTGAGTAATATTCTGCGGCAAAATCGCTCAATCGTTCATTTCCGACCGGTTCATCCGAGGGGTTGCCAGATGGCGCGCGTACCGCAGCAGGATCGACCCGCCGAGGCGAGCACGATCACCTACACCCGGCGCGAGGGGCAGGCGATCATCGCGATCGACCGCCCGAAAGCCCTCAACAGCCTGAACTTCCTCGCCTTCCAGGAGATCCAGGACGCGCTGCGGGTGGCCGAGCGGGACGACTCGGTCGCCGTCATCGTGATCACCGGCACCGGGAGCAAGGCGTTCTGCGCGGGCGCCGACCTGCACGAGCACTGGGAGCTGTGCCAGCGCCCGCGCGACTACGTCCCGTGGGTGCGCGAGTTCATCGCCATGCAGACGGCCATCGTGCGCTGCGGCAAGCCGACGATCGCCCGGCTCAACGGCCTGGTGGTCGGCGCCGGGAACGAGCTGGCCCTCGCCTGCGATCTCGCGATCGCCGGCGACGACGTCGTGATCCGGGAAGTGGGGCCTCTGGTCGGCAGCGTCTCCGGCATCGGCGTCACGCAGTGGCTGCCGCTGATGATCGGCGACCGGCGCGCCCGCGAGGTCGTCCTGCTCTCCGAAGACCTCCCGGCCGCGACGGCGCACGACTGGGGATTGATCAACAAGGTCGTTCCGGCGGCGGAGCTGGACTCCGCCGTCGACGCCGCGGCGCGACGGCTCACCGACACCTTCCCGGAATCCCTCCGGTTCACCCGCGCACTGGTCAACCAGGCCAAGGAAGCGGCGTGGGCGTCGAGCGCCGCGCTCGCAGGCGAGTGGCTGGCGATCCACAGCGGGTCCGTCGAGACCCGTCGGGGCATGGGGTCGTTCATCGAGAAGCGTCCCGTCGACCACGCGGAACTGCGGGAGCGGGCGGCCCGAGACGAGTCGCCGGAGTTCCCGCACGGACCGCCCGTCGGATCGTGCCCCAGCTGCGGGACCGCGGACCTGCCCGCGACGTTCCGGTGGTGCGGGGCGTGCGGCGCGGAACTGGCCGCGAGCTGAGGGCGGCGACGATGGACCACACCGCCGACGAGGGGCTCTCCTCGGTGCTGATCGACGACGCCGCCCGCGCGGAGTTCCGGGGACGGCTGCGCGAATGGCTGCCGGAGCACCTGCCCAGCACCCCGGAACCGGACGGCGTCGAGGACCGGTTCTGGTGGCGCCACGCCTGGCACCGGACGCTGCACAGCGGTGGCTGGATCGGGGTCGACCTGCCCGCCGAGCTCGGCGGGCACGGGCTCGACGTGCTGCACCGGGCCATCGTGATCGACGAGCTCACCACCGCCGACGCCCCGCCGATCGCGAACTGGGTCGGGGTCGAGCTCGTGGCGCCCACCCTGGTGGCCTGCGGCAGCGCGGACCAGCGCGCCGAGCACGTGCCCGCGATCCTGGACGGCGGATCCGTGTGGTGCCAGGCCTTCTCCGAACCGGAGGCCGGTTCGGACCTGGCCGCGGTGACGACCCGGGCCACCCCGGACGGCGACGGTTTCGTGCTGCGCGGACGGAAGCGCTGGAGCAGCTGGTCGCGGTTCGCCGACCAGGTCCTGGTGCTCGCCCGAACCGGCAGCGCGGAGGCTCGGCACAAGGCCCTCTCGTGCTTCATCGTGCCGCTCTCGCACCCCGGAGTGCGCGTGCTGCCCGTCCCGATGCTCTACGGCGATGCCGAGGAATCCGACATCGTGTTCGACGACGTCCGCGTCGGGCCGGGCGCCCTGGTCGGGGAGCTCGACCGCGGCTGGTCCGTGCTGATGACGAGCCTGTCCCTGGCGCGCGGGCTCTCCACCCTCACGCGGGTCGGCGCGCTGCGCCGGGCACTGGCCCGCCTGATCTCCGAACGCATCGAGGTCTGCGGGTCAGCCGCGGACCTGCCGCCGACCGAGGTGATCGCATTGACGGACTTCCACGCCAGGACGGAGGCGCTGCGCGGCCTCGCCTACCGGAAGGTGGCCGACCTGGCGGCCGACGGGGTGCCGGGCCCGGTCGCGTCGACCGAGAAGCTGCTCTGGGGCGAGCTGTCCCGGCAGGTCGCCGATCACGCGGTGCTGCTGGGCGGGCTCGACGCGCTGGCCCCCTCCGGCGGGATGGCCACCGGGTGGCTGATGGAGCTCTACCGGGGGATCGGCAACGCCATCGAGGGCGGCACCAGCGAGATCCAGCGCACCACGATCGCCCGCCACGTCCTGGGACTGCCCGCATGAGCCCGGAACGCGGTACAGGACCGTCCCCTGTGGACGGTGATGTGCTCGCCGAACTCGCGCTCGGCTGCCTCTCCGCGGAGCGGGAGGGGACGGCGGAGTGGCCGGCCGGTGCGGCCGTCGCCGGGTGGCTCCGGGCGCGGCTGGCCCCGGACGCCCTCCCGGGCACCGTCGCCACCGGAACCGGCGGGCGGTTCGACGTCGTCGCGGTCTCGCCGCCGGACGTGCTGCTCGAACGCCGCGAACCCGGCGCGGGGTGGGTGCTGCGCCCGGTCGGGTCCGCCGAGGGCACCGAGCTCACCGACCCCTCGGTCCGCCGGTGGCGGGGCTCGGTGGAACCGGACGCCCCGGCCGAACCCGCCCTCCTGCCCGGAGACGCGGCCGAGCGGCTCGCGGTCGTCGACGACATCGCCGTGGCCGCCGCCCTCGTCGGGGTCGCGGACCGCTCGCTCGGTCTCGCCGTCGCCCACGCCCGCGAGCGCACCCAGTTCGGGCGCCCGATCGCATCCTTCCAGTCGGTCGCCCACCGGCTGGCCGACATGTACTGCGCCGTCGAGCTGGCCCGCTCCGGGGTGCTGCTCGCGGCGGCCACCGGCGCCGCGACCGACGCACGGCTGTCGCGCAGGCTCGCGGTCACGACCGCGCCCGACGTCGCGATCTCCGCCGTGCACCTGCACGGCGCGATCGGGCTGACCGGCGAGGTCGCGGTGCACACCGCGCTGCGCCGGGCGCTCGTGCTGCGCGCGCTGCCCCCGCACCCCGACCACGTCCTCGACGCGCTGCGCGGCGATCTGCAGGACCTCGCCGAACGCGCCCGGCGGACGACCTCGATCCCAGGAGCCCAGCCATGATCGTCGAGCTAGAGCGCCGACGGCCCGCCCTCCCCGGTCCGGGCGCGGTGCGCGGCACCAGCGCGTGCCGGGAGCACCAGATCCGCACGACGCCGAACTCTCCGAAGGCGGTGGCGCGATGACCCGCCCGACGAACGACGCGACCGTGCACTACGCGGACGAGGGGCGGATTCCCCTGCTGCCCGACCGCCGCGTCGCGGTGCTGGGCTACGGCTCGCAAGGCCGCGCGCACGCGCACAACCTCCGCGACTCCGGGATCGCAGTCCGAGTCGGGCTCCGGCCGGACTCGGCTCGCGTGGCCAGCGCCCGCGAAGAGGGCTTCACGGTGACCGACACCGGGTCGGCCGCCGAGTGGGCCGATGTGATCGTCATGCTGGTTCCGGACACCCTCGCGCCCGCGGTGTTCACCGAGTCGGTGGAGCCGAACCTGGCACCCGGCGACGCGCTCGTCTTCGCCCACGGGTTCGCCGTGCACCACGGCCTGATCACCGCATCGGACGAGGTCGACGTGGTCATGGTGGCCCCGAAGGCACCCGGCCGGGACGTGCGGGCGAGCTTCGAGCACGGCCACGGCTGCCCGGCGCTGGTCGCCGTGGCGCAGGACGCCACCGGCACCGCGTCCTCGCTCGCCCTGGACTACGCCGACGCGCTGGGCGCGACCCGGGCCGGGGCGTTGGAGACGACCTTCGCCGAGGAGACCGAGACCGATCTGTTCGGCGAGCAGGCCGTGCTGGTCGGCGGGGTCACGGAACTGATCAAGACTGCCTTCGAGGTGCTGGTCGACGCCGGGTACCAGCCGGAGTCGGCGTACTTCGAATGCCTCCACGAGCTCAAGCTGACCGTCGATCTGATCCAGCGGCACGGTCTGGCCGCCATGACCGACCACATCTCCGACACCGCCGAGTACGGCGGCTACAGCCGGGGTCCGCGCGTGATCGACGCGCACGTCCGCGCATCGATGGAGGCCGTGCTCGACGACATCAGGTCCGGCGGGTTCGCCTCGGAGTGGGTGGCCGAGGACCGCGGCGGTCGCCCGCACTTCCGGTCGGCGCGCGCCACCGCGAGGGCGCACGCGATCGAGGCGGTGGGGGCACCGCTGCGCCGGATGACCGGCGGCTCGGCCACCTCCTGACGAGGCGCCCGAACAACACGTTCCTCACCTTCTGATCAATGGAGTGGTTATGCGGGTGGACTTCGCTTGGATTGCCCGGGCGTTGGAGGAGGGCGCGCAGAGCGCTGCTCGGTACCGCACGGCGGGCGGTCTCGACGTCGAACGGCGCGTTCGCCCGCTACCCGGGCCGAACGCCGCTTCGAGATCCCTGAGCCGGGTCGCCGCCGCGCTCGATTCCGCGCCGGGAGCGCTGTTCCACGGGTCAGTGACCCAACCCGGGCGCTACTCGCCGTGGACCCGCGCCACGGAGCGGGTGGCGCTGGCCTTCGAGGCCCGCGGTCGCGCGTTCCGCGTGCTCGCCCTCGACCCCGGTGCGGGCCCGCTGCTGGAGCTGGCCACCACCGCGCTGGCCGCCGACCCGCAGGTGCGCGGCCTCGCGGTGCTGCCCGACGGTTCGGGCCTGCGCGGCGCCGTCGCTCCCATCGGCACCGGCTTCGCCGAGGAGGACCGCACCCGGCAACCGTCGACGGTCGGCGTGCTGCGCACGCTCACCCGGGCCCTCGCGCATCCCGACGAGCCGGTGCTGGGCTGGTACGGGGCGTTCGGCTACGACCTGATGCTCGGGTTCGACCCCATCACCCGGCGGCACCGCCGCCCGGCGGGCTACCGGGATATCGTCGCGTTCCTGCCCGCCTCGGTGATCGTGGCCGATCCCGAGCGCGAGCTGGCGCTCGAGGTCGACTACACGTTCTCCGGTCCGCCCGGCACCTCCGGGCCGGTCGCGACCGTCGACCTCGCCGGTGCTCGCCGGGACCCCGACCCGCCCGCGCGGACCGATCCCGGGCACTACCGGGCAGGTGTGCGCGCGGCGCTGTCGAAGTTCCACGCGGGCGACGCCTTCGAGACCGTGCTGAGCCAGACGTTGACCGCCGACCGCGGCGGCGAGCGGGCGAGCGTGGTCTTCGAGCGGCTCACCGCCGCGAATCCCAGCCCGTACGGCTTCCTCATCAACCTGGGGCGCGGCGAGTCGCTCGTCGGCGCCTCGCCGGAGATGTACGTGCGGGTCGCGGACGGCGTCGTGGAGACCTGCCCCATCTCCGGCACCATCGCGCGGGGCGCGTCCGCGATCGAGGAGTCCCGGAACGTGGCCGCGCTGCTGGCATCCGAGAAGGAGGCCGCCGAGCTGACGATGTGCACCGATGTGGACCGCAACGACAAGAGCCGCGTCGCGGTCCCGGGCTCGGTGCGGATCGTCGGCCGCCGCCAGATCGAGCTCTACTCCCGACTGATCCACACCGTGGACCACGTGAAGGGCGAGCTGGAACGCGGTTACGACGCCTGGGACGCCTTCCTCAGCCACATGTGGGCCGCCACGGTGAGCGGCGCGCCGAAACGCGCCGCCGCCGAGTTCATCGAGCACTGGGAGACCTCGGCTCGACGCTGGTACGGCGGCGCGGTCGGCTACGCCACAGTGGACGGAGCGATGGACACGGCGCTGACCCTCCGGACGGCGCGCTTGACGGACACGACCACCGAGGTCCGCGCGGGAGCGACCCTGCTCATCGGCAGCGACCCGGACGCCGAGGAGGCCGAGACTCGGCTCAAGGCCTCCGCCGTGCTGGACGCGCTGCGCGGCAGGACGGCCGCACCTGCGCGCGCCGAGCGGCCGGTCGGTGCGCGCGGCGGAGCGAGGACCGGCGCACGAGGGCCGCGCGTCACGCTCGTGGACCACGAGGACTCCTTCGTCCACACGCTCGCGGGCTACCTCCGCCAGAACGACTGCGAGGTCGTCACGCGGAGGTGGTCCGCGCTGACCGGGTTCGACGAGGGCACCGATCTGGTGGTGCTCTCCCCCGGGCCGGACCGGCCGGGGGCCTTCCGCATGAGCGGCACGATCGACGCCGCACTCGCTGCGGGCGCCGGCGTGTTCGGCGTTTGCCTGGGGATGCAGGGCATCGTCGAGCACTTCGGCGGGCACCTGCGCGTGCTCGCCGATCCGATCCACGGCCGCGCGTCGCAGATCCGCGCGGTCGACGGCGGCGGCGCGCTGCTGCGCGGACTGCCCGCGCGGTTCACCGCCGGGCGCTACCACTCGCTCTACGTCACCTCCCACGAGGTACCACCGCCGCTGCGGGTCACCGCCGTCACCGACGACGGCGTCGTCATGGCCATCGAGCACCCCGTTCTGCCCGTCGGCGGGGTCCAGTTCCACCCCGAGTCCCTGCTGTCGCTCGACGGCGAGGTGGGGCATCGCGTCATCGCGAACCTCATCGAAAGCTGCCGGACCGGTTCGGCTTCCGGCAGGCGCACCGCCGCGGCCCAGGTCAGGCCAGCATGATCCACAGTCGCACCGCCGAGGCCCGGCGCACCCCGTGGACACCCGATTCCTGGCGTTCGCTCGTCGCGCACCAACAGCCCGCGTGGGATCCCGCCGAGCTGGAGCGGGCCGTGGCAGAGCTGCGGAGCCTGCCCGCCCTGGTGCAACCCGGCGAGATCTCGAACCTGCGCCGAGCGCTCGCCGACGCGGCGCACGGCAGGGCGTTCGTCGTCCAGGCGGGCGACTGCGCCGAGTCCTTCGAGGACGCCACCACCGAGCACATCACGAGCCGGGGTCGGCTCATCGCCCGGCTCGCGCGCGGCTTCGAGCAGATCTCCGGCCGGCCCGCCGTCGCGATCGGCCGCATCGCCGGGCAGTACGCGAAGCCGCGCAGCGCGCCGACCGAACTCGTGGACGGACGGGCCCTCCCGGTGTTCCGCGGGCACATGGTCAACGGTGCCGCCCCCACGGCCTCGGCGCGGCGCGCCGACGCCTCCCGGCTCGTGCAGGGCTACTACCGATCGGCCACCACGCTCAACCTGCTCCGCACCCTGCACGCGCACCCGGCCGGGCAGCTGTGGGTCAGCCGCGAGTGCCTGCTGCTCCCCTACGACCGGTCGACGCTGCGCAACGACCCCGCCAGCGAGCAGTGGTTCCTGTCCAGCACCCACTTCCCGTGGATCGGCGAGCGGACCCGTGACATCGGAGGAGCCCACGTCGAGCTGCTGAGCGGCGTGGTGAACCCGTTGGGGGTGAAGGTGGGACCGGCGGTCACGCCGGAGGAGCTCGTGGCGCTCTGCGCCCGGCTCGATCCGGAGCGCGCGCCGGGCCGCCTGACCCTGATCACCCGGTTCGGCGCGAACGCCGTCCGCCGCGTCCTGCCCGACCTCGTCGCGGCCGTGTCCGCCGCCGGGCACCCGGTGGTCTGGATGTGCGATCCGATGCACGGCAACACGATCCGGCTCCCCTCGGGGATCAAGACCCGCCGGGTCACCGATCTGCTGGCCGAGCTCGACGGCTGGTTCGACGTGCTCGCCGGAGCCGGTGCGCACCCCGGTGGGCTGCACCTGGAGTGCACGCCCGACGACGTCCGGGAGTGCGTGGACGAGGACACCTCCGAGGTCGGCGAGCAACAGCCGCTGTGCGATCCCCGCCTCGACGCCGACCAGGCCTCGACCCTGGTGCGCGGTGCGGCTCAGGGCCTCCGGCGCGGTATCCGGCCGGTGCCCTGAGCCGACGACGTCACGCCTCGTCGCTCGCTGCCGGGCTCTGCTGCTCGTTCCCGGCGACCGCGGCGGGCCGCCGGGCCCAGTAGGTGGCGACCAGCGAACCGGAGATGTTGTGCCACACCGAGAAGATCGCCCCGGGCAGCGCCGCGACCGGGGAGAAGTAGGTCGACGCCAGGCTGGCCGCGAGGCCGGAGTTCTGCATGCCGACCTCCAGCGCGATCGCGCGCCGGGCCGCCTCGTCGATCCCGACCACCTTGGCGGCCGCGTAGCCCAGCGCGACGCCGAGCAGGTTGTGCAGCACGACTGCGAGCACCACGATCGGTCCCACGCTGAGCAGCTTGTCCGCGCTGCCCGACACCACGGCGACCACCACGCCGGTGATCCCGATGACCGAGATCAACGGCAGCACCGGCAACGCCTTCGCCACGGCGGTTCCGGCGACCCGCCGCAAGGTGAAGCCGAGGATCACCGGGATCAGCACGATCTGCAGGATCTCCACGATCAGCTCGGTCGGATCCACCGGCAGGTAGCTGCCCGCCAGCCAGAGCACCAGGAACGGCGTGACGACCGGGGCGACCAGAGTGGACACGCTGCTCATCGCCACCGACAACGCGGTGTCCCCCTTGGCCAGGAAGACCATCACGTTCGACGAGGTACCGCTGGGAGCGCAGCCGACCAGGATCACCCCGACCGCCAGCTCCGGGCTCAGCGGGAGGACCAGGGTCAGCAGCCACGCGAGCAGCGGCATGATCACGAAGTGCGCGACGACCCCGATCGCGAAGGCGACCGGACGGCGTGCCACGTAAGCGAAATCCCGCGGTTCGAGGGTCATGCCCATCCCGAGCATGATCACCGCGAGGAGCCAGGGGACCACCGAGGTCAACCCGGCGAACGTGTTCGGGAAGGACAGTGCGATCGCTCCGGCGATCAACACGATCAGTGGGAACCAGCGGCCGACCAGCTGGCTGAAAGCGCCTATGCGCGAGGTCATCGTTCCTCCACACCGGGCGGTCCCGGCTACGCTGCCGATGCCACGGTCGATGGCACGTGGCGAAACGAAGCTACCGCACGCGGGCCGACGACTTCTAGATCGTGGGGCACGATCGCGGAGCACCTCACATTTTCCCTTGGGCCGGAACGGTTTCAACCACGGGCGCGCCGGTTCTCCCCGTCGCTGCTCGGATTTCGGATCGACGAAGGTGGTGCTGCCCGTGGACACCGGGGCTGAGTCCGGTCCGGAAGCGACGGACGAGCGCGGCGAACCGCGCCGTTGGCTGATCATGGCGGTGCTGAGCGCGGTGGCGTTCATGGCCCAGCTGGACTTCTTCATCGTCAACGTCGCCGTGGACGGCATCGGGCGGTCCCTCGGCGGGGCGTCGACACCGGCGATGTCCTGGGTGCTGTCGGCCTACGCCATCGTCTTCGCCGCGCTGCTGGTGCCCGCGGGCCGGCTGGCGGACCTGCACGGCCGGAAGCGGATGCTGCTGGCCGGTGTCGCGGTGTTCACGATCGGCTCCGCGCTGGCGTCGTTCGCGCCGTCGCTGCCGGTGCTGGTGGCCGCCCGGGCCGTGCAGGCGGTCGGCGCGGCGATGAGCGTGCCGCCGTCGCTGGGCCTGCTCTACCCCAGCTTCCCGCCACGCCAGCACGCCCTGGTCGTCGGGCTGTGGGCCGGGGTGGCCGGAGTGGCCGCCATGGCCGGACCGCCGCTCGGCGGGCTGCTCGCCAGCCTGGACTGGCGGTGGATCTTCCTCATCAACCTGCCGATCGGTGCCCTCACGCTCCTCGGGGGCGCCCGGCTGCTGCCGGAGGTACGGGAGCCGAGCGGCCGTCCCCTGCCCGACGTCGTGTCCACCGCGACCCTGCTCGCGGCGGTGAGCGCACTGGTCCTGGCCACCACCCAGGGTCCGCAGTGGGGCTGGGGCAGCCCGTGGACGATCGGGCTGTTCGCCTCGGCCGCGCTGCTCGCGGCGGTGACGGTGCGACGCGGCTTCACCGCGTCCGCACCGATCATCGAGCCCGCACTGTTCCGCAGCCGGGAGTTCACCGCCGCTGCGCTCGCGCTGCTCAGCCTGTTCGCGGGCTTCGCGGTCTACCTGTTCGGCGGAGCGCTGTTCCTCCAGCAGGTGTGGCACTTCAGCGTGCTGGAGGCCGGGATCGGCATCGCCGCCGCCCCGATCGTCTCGGTCTGCTTCGCCGTGAACGCCGGTCCGATCCGGCGCAGGTTCGGCCGGGTGCTGCCCGCCGCCGTCGGAACCCTCACGATGTCCGCGGCGGCGGGGTACTGGCTGCTCACCGTCACCGACGTCCCCGCCTACTGGTCGGCGATGTTCCCCGGCCTGGTCCTGATGGGCGTCTCGGGCGGTCTTTCCCAGGCGCCCCTGTTCGCCGCGGCCGGGGCGCTCGCGCCCGACCGCGCCACGACCGGCAGCGCGGTGCTGAACATGAGCCGCCAGATCGGCAGCGCGATCGGGGTGGCCCTGCTGGTGGCGATGGTGGCCGCCGCACCGTCGGCCCGGACTTTCAGCCATGCCTGGGTTCTCCAGCTGGCGCTGGGGATCCTGGCCTCGGTCAGCGTCCTGCTGCCGCACCGCCGCGGCGTCGCCGACCGCGCGCACCGGCGCACCACCTCGCGGGCGGCGCAGCGGTGACCGCGCGTCTCCTACACCGCGGTCGGGGGCGCGTTCGAGGTGGCCGCCGCCACGAACGCCTCCAGCGCGCTCAACGTGCCCACCTCGTCGTCCTCGGCCAGCGGTAGGTAGTAGTCGACGATGTCCCGCCGGGCGCACGACGACGCCAGGTCCGGGTCGCCGAGCCGGATGGCGTCGACGACGGCACCGTGGCGGCGGACGAAGTCGCGCTTGACGGCATCGCCGCCCTTGAGCGTGGCGTCGCCGATCAGTCCGGCCATCGCCGCCCGCACGGCGCTGGTGGACAGCTCCAGCAGCCGATTGCCCGAGGCGCGGGCGACCGAGACGTGGAACTCCACGTCGGCGGCGATGTACTCCTCGTTCGTGCCGCTCTCGACGGCCGCCTCGACGGCCAGCTGAGCCCGGACGATGCCGTCGATCTGCGCTTGGTCGCGGCGCTGCGCGGCGAGGTGGCAGGCGGTCGTCTCGACCAGCATGCGGAACCCGATGAGGTCGCCGAGCGAGAGCTGGGAGTACCGGACGAGGTCCAGCAGCGAACGCTCCAGGTTCGCGCCGTCGGGCATCCGGACGATGGCGCCGCCGGTGGGGTCGTTCGGGCGCAGGACCACGACTCCCGCGCTCTCCAGCGTGCGCATCGCCTCGCGCACGGTCGGCCGGCTCACGCCCATCTGGGCGCAGAGTTCGCGTTCCGACGGCAAGCGGTCGCCCGGCTGGAGCTGCCCCTGGAGGATCTTCTCCTCGATCTGCGCCTTGACCGCCTCGTGCGCGCGCGTTCGGGCGACCGGAGCGAACTTCGGGGTGGGCACCTTCGCACTCCACTCGTCGAGCCGTTTGCGTGACAGCGACCTCTCCGCCTCCGCCGACCCGCGGAGCGGCGCCGACGTGCGCAGCATAGACACGTCGACCTGCGCGGATACCCCGGCCCCGCAGGCGGGTGCCGCTTGACCCGCGCGCCGTCACCGGATCGTCTGGGTCGACCGCAGCAGCGTCGACGGCTCGCCGGTCGTGCCGGTGGTCGCCCCCTGCCGGCCGTGCGCCACCGGGAGCAGCGCGATGTCGGCCTCGTGCCCGAGCAGCGTGCCGCCGCCGGGAGCACCGCACGCGGCGAAGCAGGACTCGGCCGCCTCGATCATGTAGTCCCAGCCGGAGGACAGGACGTGCACGCGCTGCACCCCCGCGAGACCGCTCAGATCACCCGCGGTGGGACGTCCGTCGCCGGTGAACCGCACGAAGGCGAGCACGCAGCCCTCGACGACCGCGCGGGCGCTGATCCGCGCGTGGTAGCCGCGCACGACGCCGGAGCGCTCCAACCGTCGCAACCGCACGCGCACCTGGGAGCGGGACAGGCCGATCCGGCTCGCCAGGTCGTGCGTCTCGGCGCAGGCGTTCGATCGAAGCAGGCTGATGAGCATCCTGTCGGCCACGTCGACCTCGGGCCGGGACGACGTCTCGGGTTCAGGACAGCCGGTCCATTGGTCCATCTCTGCCTCCGTCTCGACACCGGAGAGCTGGTGGCTCCGGTGGTTCTCCCGACGGCGGAGCTCGGCGATCGGCCGGAGTCCGCCATCGGCGCGCGGGAAACCTGGTCTGCCGGTCCGCCGCAGCAGGGGGCGAGCACGGACGAAGTGCGGCGACCGGGCGGACGCGCTCGCCCCTTCGGCCGCACCTCACGGGTTCTCGCTCCAGCGCTTCCCGGCGGTGGCCCCGGTCACTGGATCTGGGTGACATCAGCATGCTGGTCAGTCCAGTAATCCATGTCAATCGTGCAAATCGTGGTGATCGCGGAGAGCGCCGCGGCGCGAAGCGCACCGCGAGCCCGCGGAACAGACGTACGATATGCGCGCCGAAACATCGTCAAGTGTCATCCGGCACCGGCAGAGGAGGAGCGTCCGATGACGGAGAAGGTGCGTGCGGCCCCGGTCGACCATCAGGCGGCGGCAGGACCGGTCGTCCTCGACGAGTTGGATCGATCGGTCCTGGCGTTGTTGCGCGCGGATGCGCGGATGTCCGTGCGGGCGATCGCCCGGGAGCTGAACCGCTCGCCGGGCGCCGTGGGCGAGCGGATCGCGCGGCTGGAGGCGGCGCAGGTCATCACCGGCTACCACGCCGAGGTCGACCTGGCCCGGCTCGGGTACCTGCACACGCTGGTGGTGGTGCGCACCAACGACGACCAGCACAGCGACAGCTGCGCGGAAACCCTTTCGCACCTGGAGGAGGTGCACACGGTCTGGGTGGTGACGGGGTCGTGGGATCTGGTCGTCGAGTGCTACGTCCGGGACGCGTTCCACCTGCGGGAATTGCTGCAGGGGACGTTGCGCGGCATCGAAGGCGTGATCCACACCGAGGCCATGATCGTGCTCGACAGCGTCGGCGCCGCGGGCGAGCAGGCGGACGAGCACGACCGGCCGGTCGGCTGACCTCGACGCCCCGCTCACCACCGGATCGATCACACGGTGACCCTGATCCCCCGCGATCAATCAATTGTCGTTTTCAACATGTAAAAACTGGCCGATTGACTGCTACGCTGCCGGAATGGGAGCACTTCGATCAGCGACGATCACCGGTGTCCGATCCATGTCCGGGGCGCGATCCCTGCTGATGGCGGCCGGGGTGGCGCGGCGTGATCTGGGCAAGCCGATCGTGGCCGTCGCCAACAGCTACACGCAGTTCGTGCCGGGGCACGTGCACCTGGACCAGGTGGCCGAGATCGTCGCCGAGTCGGTGATCGCGCACGGCGGCGTGCCGCGCGAGTTCAGCACGATCGCCGTCGACGACGGCATCGCCAACGGTCACCTGGGGATGCTGTACTCCCTGCCCAGCCGCGAGCTGATCGCGGACTCCGTCGAGTACATGACCAACGCGCACTGCGCCGATGCGCTGGTGTGCATCTCCAACTGCGACAAGATCACGCCGGGAATGCTGATGGCGGCCCTGCGGCTCAACATCCCGACCGTGTTCGTCTCCGGCGGACCGATGGAAGCCGGCCGCCCCCCTGCCTCGATCCCCGAGCGGCTGCGCACCCAGGACCTCGATCTGATCAGCGCGTTCTCCGCCTCGGCCGATCAGCGGCTGTCCGACGAGGAGCTCGCCGCGGTCGAGGACAGCGCCTGCCCCACCTGCGGGTCCTGTTCGGGCATGTTCACGGCGAACTCGATGAACTGCCTGGTCGAGGCGATGGGGCTGGGCCTGCCCGGCAATGGGACGCTGCTGGCCACGCACGCCGACCGGCGCGCCCTCTGCGCCGACGCGGGCCGCGCCGCGATGGACCTGGTCCGCCGCTTCTACGACCACGACGACGAGACCGCGCTGCCACGCGCGATCGCCTCGCGGGCGGGATTCCGCAACGCGATGGCCCTCGATCTCGCCATGGGCGGGTCGACCAACACGATCCTGCACATCCTGGCCGCCGCTCGCGAGGGACAGGTCGACTTCGCGCTGGAGGACATCGACGAGCTGTCCCGGTCGGTGCCCAACCTGTGCAAGGTCGCCCCGAGCAGCCGCTACCACGTGCAGGACGTGCACCGGGCGGGCGGAATCCAGGCCATCCTCGCCGAGCTGGACGGGGCCGGACTGATCGACCGATCGCTGTCGACCATCAGTGGCGCCACGGTGGGCGAGCAGCTCGACGCGTGGAACATCCGGTCGGCCACGGCCGCGCCGGACAAGGCCCGGTTCTTCCGAGCCGCTCCGGGCGGAGTGCGCACGATCGCACCGTTCAGCTCGACGCAGCGGTACCCGGACCTCGACACCGACCGGGAGAACGGCTGCATCCGCTCGCCGGAGCACGCCTACTCCCCCGATGGCGGCCTGGCGGTGCTGTTCGGGAACCTGGCGCTCGACGGCTGCGTGGTGAAGACCGCCGGGGTCGCCGCCTCGATGCTGCGGTTCACCGGACCGGCGAAGGTGTTCGAGAGCCAGGAGGAGTGCACCGAAGGCATCCTCGGCGGACTGGTCGAGCCCGGCGACGTCCTCGTGGTCCGGTACGAAGGACCGCGAGGAGGCCCCGGCATGCAGGAGATGCTGCAACCCACGTCCTTCCTCAAAGGACGCGGCCTGGACACCTCCTGCGCCCTGATCACCGATGGCCGGTTCTCCGGAGGATCCGCCGGGCTCTCCATCGGGCACGTGTCCCCGGAAGCGGCCGCGGGCGGGACGATCGCCCTGGTGCGCGACGGCGACCCGATCACCATCGACATTCCGGAGCGGGCGATCTCGGTGGAGGTGCCCGATGCCGAGCTCGTCCGGCGGCGCAGTGAGGTGCGCGAGCAACCGGGCGGTTTCCGGCCCGCCGCGCGGGTCCGGCCCGTCAGCGAGGCGTTGCGGGTGTACGCCGCGCTCGCGACCTCCGCGTCGACGGGCGCGGTACGAGATCTGGACGAGGCGTTCGCGCAGCGCCCGTGACGATCCGCTCCCCGCGTGACGTGTAGGCGCCGTGGACCGAGTCCGTGACGATCTCGCCGGTCAGCGTCGCGATCAGAAAGTCCTTCGGGGTGAGCAGATCCCGCACCCGAACGGCGAGCGCCGGTCCCGAAGCAGCGCGAGTGCCCGAGCGAGGGCACCGCCGGTGACGGCGCGGCCCGCAACAGCGCGTCGGCGGAATCTGTCCGGTGTGGATCGACAGCAGCGCCACCTGCGCCCCGGCCTGCTCCACGGCCTGGCGGGGCCGGGTCGGTTCGACCTGCTCGACACCGTCGGTGGCCAGGATCGCGAACCGCCGGCCGCGCAGCTCATCTGCCCTGCGAAGGCCCCTCCTCCTAGCGTGGCGAGAGCTACCGGTGTTGCCCGGTCCGACCGGATCGAAACCAACCCGCACGCCTGGAGCTGTCCCCGCGTCGACGTGTCGGCAAGCGAACAGCTGCCGACCTCGCGGACTCCCGATGCCGACGAGCATTCCGGTCGCTGGATGCGGAGCGCGACGGGCGGCACCAGTCCTTCGTGATCTTCAGGTGTCGCGGAGATGTGTCGACGCTACGGACGAGTCATGCCATTGCCAGACGGGAAGGTTCGGTCATGAGGTTCGAGTCGGGAAAGCCCGATGTCATTCCGGCGGAGGGACATCACCGGCGGCTGGCGAGCATGCGCGAGGTGATCCACGGCTTCCTGGACGGGGTGATCGACGGTGCCACCACCGTCATGGGCCCGCACACCCGGCGCTTGGAAGCGCTGCTCTACGAAAGATGGGGTCGTCGTGCGGTGGCCACGTCATCGGGCACGGAGTCGCTGCACTTCTCGTTGCGCGCCGCGGGGATCGGCCCCGGCGACGAGGTGATCGTGCCGGACATGACGTTCGCGGCCACCGCCTTCGCCGTCAACGCGGTGGGGGCGACTCCGGTGTTCGTCGACGTCGAACCGGGATGCTGGCTGATCTCGCCGGAAGCGATCCGCAACGCGGTGACGACGAGAACCAAGGTGATCATCGTCGTTCACCTGTACGGGCAGATCGCGGAAATGGACGAGATCTCCGCGATCGCGGCCGAACACGGACTGACCGTCGTCGAAGATTGCGCGCAGGCGCACGAAGCGACCTACCAGGGCGAGCCCGCGGGATCGTTCGGCGATTTCGGTTGTTTCTCGGTGTGGGCCGGCAAGAACGCCGGAGGGCTGGGCGACGGCGGAATGGTCGTGGTCAAGGACGAGGAGACCCTGGTGGCCGTGGAGCGGCTGCGCAATCTGGGCCGTGACCCGGATGACCGCTACGTGCATCATTCGTGGGGCAGCCGGGCCAGGTTGAGCGAACTCGACGCGGCGGTGCTGTGCCACCAGATCCCGATGCTCCCGGTGTGGAACGAGCGGCGGCGGCTGACGGCGGACCGCTACGACAAGGCGTTCGCCGACCTTCCGCTGACGACGCCGGTCGTGCTGCCGGGCCGCGAGCACGCGTTCTACAAGTACGCCGTGCACACCGAGCACACCACCGCGCTGGCAACCCACCTGGCCGAGCGGGGAATCCAAGCGGAACGCGTCTACCCCCGCCTGCTGTCCCAGCAGCCCGCGTTCGCGGATCTGCCGCACCGCGCCGCCCCGACTCCGGTCGCCGAAGCGAACAACCCGAAGTTGCTGTGCCTGCCGATCTACCCGGAACTCCGGGACGAGGAACGGCACGCGATCATCGCCGGCGTCAGGTCGTTCTTCGACGGCGGAGCCTGACGCGGAAGGGACCGCACGTCCCGCAGGACGGGACGCACGCCCCCTCGTGCCATCAGGCCATCATGGCGTTCGCGCCCGCGGTGACGTCGTCGCTGCTGACGTAGGTCTTCCAAGCCTGGTAGTACGCCTCGCGGGAGATGGCACCTTCGGTGGCCAGCCGATCGAACCCGGCAGAGGGGCCACCGGCGTCTGGCCGAACCCGGCCATCAGCGTCGCGAACTCGTCGCGGTCGAGCTTGCCATCGCCGTCGACATCGACGTTGTCGAACTCGACGTCGCAGGTCGGGCCCCAGATGTCGTCGACCCGAGCCTCGCGGTCGGCCTGCGTGGCCATCGCCGCGTGGAACTCGTCCCGGTCGATCGTGCCGTCGCGGTCGGTGTCGGCGTGCGCGGCGAAGCGCTCGAACGCGCGACGGTATGCCGAGAACACCGCTTCCGCCGACTGGGCGTGCGGGTTGTCGGTACCTGCCTTCACCAGGTCGGCGGCGAGCTGTTCGAAGTCCGCGAGTTCGATCGCGCCGTTGCCGTCGTAGTCGAGCAGGTCGAACAGCTTGTCGTGCTTGGTCTTCAGCAATGCGGTGGTCACCGGTGATCTCCTTGAACGTCGTGCCGAACACGATGATCTTGTCCGACCGAGATCAACCGATGCAGCCGCCACGCCTGACACGATGGGATGATCACGCCTCGATGCCTGCTCCGAGCTCGCGACGATTTTCCTCAGCGTCAGCAGGAAGAACACGTCGGGAATGAACCTGGCCGAGCCGGAGGGCGGGCAGGTCGACCTGGGATCGCGGAGCCCCGAATGCCGTGGTGGTCTTCCAGCAGTCCGGAGCTTCGTCAACCGGCCTCGGGGTGCTCGGGCGGGTTCGCCGTCGCTTCGCTTCTTCGCCAGGAAGGGCTTCGCCGTCAACAGCACGACCGTGGCCCCGGGGGCCTGGCTCTGCGGGCGACCTGGTGCCGACTTCCAGGAAGGCGACGGCCCGTTGCTGTCCCTGGTCACAGCGATGGCCGTTCCTTACCGATCTCCGCGGCGACGAAGTCGCCGACCTGAGCAGGAGGCATGGTTCCTCTGAACGACGCGTCTCGGCTACTACGGGCGAACATCGCCGCCCCGGCGGTCGAACCAGAGGTCAGGCACCTGTCGCGCAGGCAACGTGACAGGCGCTGCCTGCGACCGACCGACTCTCCCGGCATCAGGCGCCGGCCGAACTCCGGGCAGCTTCGAGCGGAGCGAAGAACTGAACGGGATCGCCCTGCCACCGCGTCTTGAACTCATCGCTGAAGTGCCCGAAGAGTTCGGCGGAAACCGATCCGGTGCTGAGCATCGCGGGCAGCAGAGCACCGATGTTGGCGTTGTGCTCGAGCAGTGCGCCGACGTCTCGGTAACCTTCGATGAAGACGCACTCGGACTCGTCGGCGCTGAGGTGGATCTCGTACCGCAGCGTTCCGGTGTCCCGGGTGCGGGTGGCTTCTCGGCACTTCGCCGCCGCACGCTTGAACTCTTCCAGCTTGCCTTCGTGCAGTTTCAGACGCGCGACGGCCCAGACTTCGGTTCCGCTTGCGGCCGCCCGGGTCATCGGTCGTACCGGGCCGTTCGGGCCGGGTGTGAGCATCTTCTGCCTCCGTCATGTCGCGGGGTATGTGGTCGACGTGCTCGTCCTGGCGCGGGCGGTGCTTCGCCCGCGCCGTCGTGATCCTCCCGAACAGCGCGCCCGCAGCTCGAAGCGAGCGCGGCGCGCCGTTCGGGCGAAGTCGTCAACGGGCGGCCGGATACCTCCACGTGGTCGCGGCGCCGAGGTCCACGTCGAGGGTGGTGCCGGTGATGTGGCCGGCTCGCTGGGAGGCGAGGAAACGGATCGCCTCGGCGATCTCCTCGGATTGCGCCAACCGCGGGATCCCCAGGATCTCGGTCACGGCCTTGTCGGCCTCCGGGCCCATTTCCCGCAGCACTCCTTCAGTGCGGGTGGATCCGGGAGACACGGCGTTGACCCGGACCCCGCCGGATGCGAATTCCGCAGCCCAGCTCCGGGTCAGCGCGTCCAGCGCCGCTTTGGACGCGCTGTACGCGGACGACCCGGCGAAGCCCCGGGATGCGGTGATCGAGGTGACGTTGACGATGGCGCCCTCGCCTTTCGCGAGCATGTGCGGAACGAGCGCGGCGACGAGGAAGTAGGCGCCGCGGACGTTGACGTCGAAAATCTGCTGGTAGCCCTGGACGCTCTGTTCCACGGTCGGTGCGGCCGGGTAGATGCCCGCGTTGTTCACGAGCACGTCGACCGGGCCGCTCTGCCGGGCGAGATCGCGGACCGAGTCCAGATCACCGAGGTCGGCGGCGACGAATCGGACCGCGCCGTCCTCTCCCGCCGCCCGTTCGGCGTCCTTGCCGCGCTGCTCGTCACGGCCGGAGATGACGACCTCGGCACCGTCGCGGGCCAGCAGCCGAGCGGTCGCCAGCCCGATTCCAGAAGTCCCGCCGGTGATGAGAGCGGTGATGCCTCGCAATTCCATGCTGGGCGGCCTTTCGTGATGAGGTGTCGGACCCGTCGTTCTCGCCGGGCCCGGTGCGTACCGGAATTCCGGCGACGTCAGCGCCGGGGGAATTCCGCGCCGTCGACGACGAGATTGCCGCCGGCGATCCAGCTCGCCCGGTCGGAAACGATGAACAGGACCGCTTCGGCGATGTCCTCGGGCAGACCGTCACGTCCCAACGGCACGTCGGGGAATTCGATCGCGCCCTCGCCCATGAGAGCGATCTCCTCCCGGTTGCGCGCCCCGCCCGGGGTGTCTGTTCGACCGGGAGTCACGACGTTCACCCGGACCCCGAAGGGGGCGAGTTCCGCCGTCATCCCGCGGCTGTAATTCTCCAGCGCCGCCTTCGTCGACGTGTAGTGCACGACCTGGGGCACCGGCGGGAAGGCGGCGGCCGAGGAGATGTGCACGATCGCGCCCGAACGCCGCTCCCGCATACCCGGCGCCACCAGCGCGTCCAGACGCACCGCCGACATGAGGTTCAGGTTCAGCACGTCCTGCCACTCGTCCTCCGAGATGGCCAGCGCGCTCGCGTGCGGGCCCGCGCCACCGGCGTTGTGGACCAGGACGTCCACACCGCCGAGCCGCTCCAACGCGGCGGCCGCGACTTCCTCCACCCCGGTCGGCGTCCGCAGATCGGCCGCTACGTAACCGGCCCCTTCCGGCGCGGTGTCCGGCACCGACCTCGCTGCCGCGAGCACCTCCGCTCCCTCTTCCACGAACCTGCGCACGATCGCGGCACCGATTCCGCGAGTACCGCCCGTGACGAGAGCCCGCTTTCCCTTGAGCTCCTGCGTTGCCGATCCGTGCTGGATGGATGTCATGTCCTGGTTCCGCTCTTCATTCCGGATTCGATCGACGCGAATGACTCGTTCGCACAACTCCAGTGCGCTTTGCGGTGTCCGCATCGCTGATTTCTTCAAGCTACGGAGGCTCGTATTCGGAAAGCAAAGACGCATTCTTGGTCGGGACCATAGGAGACTCCTATGGCCGCACTCGGGCACGCCGGGTAGCGGGTGCGGCAGCTCGGTCGCCTGCTCGCGAACCGGTGCCTGAACGGCCGGCGGCTGCGGTTCAGGCACCTGCGAGAATGCGGAGGCGCGGCGCGCCGTTGGCCGGGAACGGGAATCTCCGGCGGCGGAACTCGGTTGCTCCCGGTGACGACGCGGTGGACCGCGCGGTCCACCGGAGCGGAGGGACAGGGAGCCGATGAGCCTGCGCCAGTTCGACTACGCCCTGGCCGTGGCCGCCGCGGGCTCGGTCACGGCGGCGGCGGAACTGCTGCACGTCGCTCAACCGTCGGTGTCCCAGCAGATCCGCAGCTTGGAGCGGGACCTCGGCGTGGAGCTGTTCGCCCGCACGCCGACCGGGTTGGTGCCCACCGTCGTCGGCCGGGCGTTCCTGCGGGACGCCGAGATCGCCGTGCAGGCGGCGCGCCGGGCGAGGACGACGGCGCGGGCCGGTGCCGAGGACCTGGTGGGCGAGCTGGTCGTCGCGGCGCAGATGGGCCTGGGCACGCGGCAGCTGCCCGGCGCGCTGGGCGCCCTGCGCCGTCGCTTCCCCCGGCTGGAGGTCACCGTTTTCGAGGAACCGAACCCCACCGAGCTGGGTCGGCTGGCGCGCCGCGGCGTGCTGGACCTCGCCTTGGTGACCGGGTCGTGCGACGAGGGCCTGTACGAGGGGCACCACCTCGGCGAGGAGGAGTTCGTCGTGGTGTTGGCCGAGGGACATCCGCGGCTCGCCGCGGAGCGCGTCGAGCTGCGCGACCTCGCTCGGGAACCGTGGGTGCGGTTCGACCAGGACAGTGCGCTCGACGGCGTGCTGCGCACCGTACTGCGGGACAACGGCCTCACCCCGACCGCGGTCGCGCGGGCGACCCAGACGGCTACGGCCGTGCGGTGGGCTGCTCACGGATTGGGCGCGACCCTCGTACCCGCCTCCGCGGTGCCGCACGGTCACGAGCATCTCGCCCGCCCGGTGTTCCCGGCCGTGTCCCAGACCGCGATGGCCGCCATCCGGCCCGGTGCGGGCCCGGCGGAGAAGGCCCTGCTCGGCTTCTTGCGCCAGGAGTCCTGGCACGTGCCCGCCACCGTCTCACCGGCGCGGCCGAACCGCGTCGACCAGGACGGCCGGTTCCGGGAAGCGCCCTTGACCCTGGCCGAGGGGGAATCACGTTCGGAGGCTTGATGAATCGCGGAAACCCGGGCCGAGCAAGAGCTCGCCGCCCGGCGACGGGACCGGCCGCACCCGGCGACTCCCCGGATTCGGCCGAGCGCGCAGGTGCGGGCGACCGCGACTTGCGGGCGAACTCGCCCCTCCCGTCGTAGCGCACCTCGATCTGGGCGGCTCGGGCGCCAACCCTGCCGCGACGGCGAAACGGGACGGTGTTCTCGACGCCGCTTCTCGGTCATCCGGCCGGGAGGCACTCGGCGGGAAACCGAATCGGAATCGGGAAAAGCGCGCACCGCATGTCATCGGGGCCTCGGCAGGCACCGAGGACGACGTGCGCGGCTCCACCGCGGCTCGGGCGCCGAGAGCAGCGTCTCCCGCCACCACCTCTTCGCCGGAGGGGCGCGCTGGCAACCCCGACGGCGAGCGTCAGTTCGCCGCGACCCGCACCGTCCGGCCACCGGTGAGCGCGGTGAGCTGGTCGACGGTGAGCGGCACGACCGCGTGCGGGGTTCCCGCGGCGGCCCAGATGATCTCGTGATCGGCCAGCGCCCGGTCGATCACCGTGCGCACCGGCGCCGGATGCCCTACCGGGGCCACCCCGCCGATGACCTGGCCGGTGACGGCCCGGACCTGTTTCGCGGTGGCCATCCGGATGGTCGTCGCACCGAGCTCATCGGCGAGGACGGCCGTGTCCACGCGGTGCCGTCCGCTGGTCATCACCAGCAACGGTTCCTCGTCCGCCAGGAACAGCAGGCTGCTCGCGATCGCACCGACCTCGCAGCCGAGCGCCGCGGCCGCCTCCGCAGCGGTGCGGGTGGAATCGGGCAGCTCGCGGACGCGAGCGGTCAGGCCCGCGTCGGCCAGGTGCCGCTGCACGATCCGGCTGCGCTCCGGCAGTTGCTCGACCTCGGTCATGGTGAACCCTTCCTCACTCGGCGGTGCGGCGGGTTCGCGCACCGGCGGAACCGCGGGATCAGCACCGAAAACCGCCAGCGCCGTCTTCCCGCTTTCCACCCAGTGTCTATCACAGCAGTCACCATGACTGCCATAATGGTCAGCATGGATGAGATCGGGAAGGTGCCGCTCGGAGCGAACCTGCGCAGGTTGCGCCGTCAGAACGACCTGTCCGTCGTGGAGCTGGCGCGTCGAGCGGAGATGTCGAGAGCAACGCTGACCCAGATCGAAGCCGGTGGCGGGAACCCCACGCTGGACACGCTCTACGCGTTGGCCACGGCCCTCGACGCAGGTCTCGCCGATCTGATCACCGAACCGGACGCGGTCGTGCCGCCCCGCGTCGTACCCCGTGGCGAAGGGACGCGCGTGGCGGGCGAGGCCGTCGAAGCATGGTTGCTCCACACCACCGCCGGCAGGGCGACCTCGACGGAGATCTACGACTTCCGCCTGCACAACGCGGCGACGCAGCACTCGACCGGCCACCCGCGCGGCACGCACGAACACCTGCACCTCTACTCCGGCCGCATCCTCGTCGGCCCCGTCGGCGCCACCGTCGAGATCGGCGCGGGCGACTTCGCGACCTTCGACGCCGGCCGGGACCACGTCTACCAGCGCGTCGGAAAGCAACAAGTGCGCGGACTGCTGGTCATCACTCGCAACCAGCCGTGAACCGACCGGCCCGGCTGCAGCACCACCGGTTCTGCCAGGCTCGGGAGTCACCGACTGAGGGCCGCCCGGCCCGCGCCGGGCGCGGTAACCGGAACGGCAGCAGGATCGGCTTCACGGCAGCGAATACCGACGCCGCACCACCGAAAGTCTTCACACCCGCTGAACACCAGCACCGACGACAGGAAGCGAGCACGCCGTGCAGATCACCCGCAGCAGCAGCCTCGACACCCAGCAGGGTCCCGCCGACTGGTTCACCGGTGACGTCTACATCGACCCCGTCGCCGCGCCCGCGGGCAGCTCCACCTTCGCCGCCGCTGCCGTGCACTTCACGCCCGGTGCTCACACCGCCTGGCACACCCACCCCCACGGCCAGACCGTCTTCGTCACCGAAGGCATCGGGCTGTGCCAGCGCGAAGGCGGCCCGGTGGAGACCATCCGCGCCGGTGACCGGGTCTTCTTCGAGCCCGGGGAGAACCACTGGCACGGCGCCGCCCCCAACCGGTTCATGGTGCACATCGCCATCCAGCAGAACGACGAGTCCGGAAACGCCGTCACCTGGGGACGGCACGTCACCGATGACGAGTACCACGTCGAACCCGAGAACCCCGCCTGACGACCACCGGATCCACGGGCGCGGCGCGCACCGCGCCCGGCACGGCACAGCACGAGGAGTCACCGGCGAACCCGATTCACCGGCCAAGTCGCGCTCGGCACCGGCTCGGGGATGAGACGGCCCGTGAATTCGCCCGAGCGGGCGCCGTCGTCGTCCTCCGGCATCAACGGCGCTGCCGCGAACGAGGCCGCCGACGACCTCTTGCTGGAGCGGTGATCGCGGCGGCGGAGCCGAACCGCGCGTTCCCGTCGCAATGCCCGGTCGGAGTCCGCAGAGGACGGTCGCCGGATCGGCTGCGGGGTGCGACCGGGCCGGCGTGATCGCCGCGCGAGTTCGCAGGCGACCGTGGCGTGCTCCGGCGTCACCCCCGCGCGCTCAAGGCCCGTGATGCGGTACCACGGCTTGGGGAACCGCCCTGAACCCAAGCCGCGGCTGGTCTGCACCTGAGGCGCGACGATGAAATCGGCTCCGAGATGGGTCGTGCAATCCTGGGCGCGCTGTGGCGAGCGGCATCGCTGCCGCCGCGATGGCCACGCCGCGAGCCGCACCTAGACGTCGCTTCATTCAATCCCCCCCAGTTGGTCGCCCTTGACGCGCCGAAGCTGATCCTCAGCCACTTCCGCCTTCTGCCATGCCCTGAACGGATCACTGGAACGGGACGGCGCGGCGCGCGTTCGGAGAAATCAGGAACGGGGAAGGCGCACGCCGCGACTCCGTCGTTCAGGCGCCGCCCTGATCGATCGCCCGGCCGGCCCGCGATGCCATGTGCCGCAACCAGTTGTGGGCGGGATCGCGTTCGTGAACCGGGTGCCACCAGAAGGATTCGTTGAGGTAGCCGAGTTCGAAGGGCAGGTCGACGACGGTGATGCCGGCCGATTCCGGTTGCATGCGGGCGATCCGCTCCGGCATCAGGCCGAGCCGGTCGGTGCCCGCGACAAGGTGCGGGACCGACAGGAAGTCCTCGGTTATGACGGCGACGTCGAGCCGCGCGTGCTCGGCGAGCGGGCCGGGCATGGGCGACAGCGCGGAGAACGGGGGCCGGTAGGCCGCCACCCAGGGTCGGCCGCCGAGGTCGGCGACGGTCCCGGACGGCTCCGACCCGATCGAGGCGACGCAGACCCACCGATCCCGGTACAGGTGCGTGGAGGGGAAGTTCACCAGCACTCCCTGCGGGAGCACGATCCCGTCGACCGTGCGCAGGTGCTCGGACGCCCGCTGCACTACGTGGGTCGTGCTGTGCTGGAACTTCAACCTGACGTGCGGCGCGTGCCGCCGGACGAGGTCGACCAGCGCTCTGCCGAACGTCGGCAGGTGGCAGTCCGCCACGACCAGGGTGAACTCGTGCTCGGAGCGTTCCGGGTCGAAGTCCGAGCGGGTCTGGAAGACCCGGTCGGTCCACGACAGGGCGTGCGTCGTGTTCTCGGCGAGGCGTTCGCCCAGCGCGGTCAGCTCGTGGCCGTTGCCGACGCGGACGAGGAGCTCGTCGCCGAAGTGGCGGCGCAACCGGGCCAGCGCGGTGCTCAAGGTCGGTTGGCTCAGCCCGAGCCGCCGTGCCGCGTTGGTGACGCTGCGTTCCTGCAGCAGCGCGTCCAGCGATACGAGCAGGTTGAGATCGAGCCCCACGACACCTCGCCTCGGTCATCGGTCATACCGATGACCAGCATAGGGAATTTCGGGTTCCCCGATGCGGATCGCCGGGCCAGGGTGGGAGGTCCCAGGTCGAGCAGCTGTGACCCGGCGGGGAACGGACTTCGCCTTCCCCGCCACCGGATTCGAGGAGGAAACCGTGTCGTCGTTCCACGTCCTGATCGCCGGAGGCGGCATCGGAGGTCTCTGCCTGGCGCAAGGACTGCGCAGCAGGGGCATCGACTGCTCGGTGCACGAGAGCGCCCCCGGGATCGTGCGGTCCGGGTACCGGCTGCACATGAACGGCGCGGGCGGCGGCGCGCTGCGGCACTGCCTGCCGGAGAACCTCTACGAGCTCTACGCGCAGACCTCCCGGGAGACGCCGCGCCGCGAATGCCTGGTCGTGCTCGACCACCGGGCGCGCGAGCTCGGCACCCGCCCGCACATCGGCCCGGCGAACGATGCCGCCCGCCCGCACACCGCGGTCGACCGGCGCGCCTTGCGCCAGATCATGAGCGCGGACTTGGACGAGATCGTCCACTTCGGACATACCGTCAGTGGTTTCGAGGACGACGGGGACCGCGTCCGGTTGTCGTTCACCGACGGGTCATCGGCCACCGGGGACGTGCTCGTCGCCGCGGACGGCATCCGCTCCGCGGTCCGGCGGCAGCTGCTCCCGGACGTGCGAACCGTAGACACCGGCATGCGGGGCCTGGCTTCGCGGGCACCGCTGACCGACGAGCTGGCCGCCGCGTTGCCGGAGGCGCTGTTCGACGGCTTCGTCATCGCGACCGGTCCGGACGGAACCGCGTTCGCCTACGGCGCTTACCGGCCGCGGCGCCCGGTCGCCGAAGCGGCGGCCGAGCTGGCCCCGGACGCCGTCATCGATCCGGTCGAGCCGTACATGATGGTCAACGTCAACTTCCCGCCCGGCGCACCGGACGTCCCGGACCTGTGGAGCGCCGCGCCCGATCGGCTCCACGCCGCGATGCGCGCCGCCACCACCGGCTGGCACCCGGCGCTGGCCGGCCTCGTCGAGCACGTGGACCCGGCGACGCTGTTCCCGCAGTCCGTGCGCCACCTCGAACCGGCCGAGCCATGGGAGACCAGCAGGGTGACGCTGCTCGGCGACGCCGTCCACGCCATGCCGCCGACCTTCGGCGCCGGGGCCAACAGCGCCCTGCGCGACGCCGCGGCGCTGACGACCGCATTGCACCGGGCCGCCAGGGGCGAGGCGGAGCCGCTGGAGGCGATCGCCGGCTACGAGGCGGACATGCGCGCCGAGGTCTTCCCCGTCTTGCGCGCTTCGGCCGATCCGCGCGCCATGAACAGCGACTTCATGCCCACCGACCTGCTCTCGCGGACGAGCCGGAAAGAGCGCCGCAGGAACGGCACGTTCGCGGAGTGCTCGACGGGAGTCGGCTCGGATGTCACGTCCGCATGACACCCCGTCGAGCGTCGCACGTGCAGTGGCGAGGCATCGCCGGAGGACATGACACCGCAGCACTGGTCGCGACCGACTTTGTCCTCAATGGACGGACGATCGCGGTTCACCGCCGCGGGCCCGGCGGGCCCGGCGGACCGGAGCCTGCCGCCGGGCCCTGGTTCGGGTCAGCCGCCGAGTTCGCGGCCGAATTCGAGCAGCGAACCGAAGAAGTCGATGGGAGCGCCCAACACGGCTCGGGCTCCGTCACCGAGTTGCCCCCACCAGTAGTTGACTCCGCCAGCCGCACCGGTCGGATCCTGTGCGATCGCCGCGAGCAGGATGATCAGCCCCAGCAGGATCAGCAACACGATCAGCCCGATCAGGCAACCGGTGTTGCGGAGTCGTTTGCGGACGGGCTTGCGATCCGAATGGCCGGACATGGCACCACCTTCGGTCGGGTTCGGGGACCGGAGCCTAGGGCAGCTCGGCCGCCCCGAGGCTTTTCGCATCCGAACCGTTGCACGCGGCGCACCGCCGCCGTCCCAGGCGCAGAACCTTGATCAGCGTCTCCCGACGCCCGTCGCCACGCGCCTCGCGTCGTGCACGAGCACATCGACCGGCCGCGCGATCTCGGGTACCGCGTCCAGATCACCGAGGCCGGTGGCGACGAATCGGACCGCGCCTGCCGCATGCCCGGCATTGAGGCCGGTGCGCCGCTGCCCGGATCACTCCAGGGAGAGCAGTTCCTCGGCCGCGGTGGCGTCGGTGACGAGGCCGTGGATGAGGCCGGAGCGGATCGCGGCGAGCATGGCCCTGATCTTCGTGGCGCCGCCGCCGACCGCGATGACCTCGGGGACCTGGCGCAGCAGTTCCGCCGGGATGGCGATGCAGCGGTCTTCGAGCCCGCCGACCACTCCGCCTCGGGCGTTGAGCAGCGTCCCGCACACCTCGGCCTGCACGCCCTTCGCCAGCAGCGCCCGCCGCTCCTCGACGGGCAGCGAATCGTGCATCTTCGAATCGGGCGGGTCCCAGCTGCCGACACCGACCACCGCGCGGGTCACCGTCCGGTGCAGCTCCAGGGCGCGGGCGATCCCGGACTGGCTGCGCAGCCCGCGGGCCGTCGCGGTGTCGGCGACGACGAACGGCGCGTAGATCGGGGTCGCCGGGCCGCCGTTGACCGCGGACATCTGCCGCACCAGCTCGACGGTGTTCTCCGAGACGGAGCCCGCGACGCCCGTCAGCTGGACCACCGGGCACGTCGCCAACCTGGTGAGCGCGGCGGGGATCGAGCCGAGCGTGCGCCCCCACGCGACACCGAGGCAGTCGTCCTCGGTGACCACGTCGCCGAGCAGGTCGGCGGCGACCTTCCCGAGCTGGCGCCGACGCGTCGCGGGATCGTCGGCCGTGACGACGGCGAGCGCGCGGGTGAGCCCGAAGCGGCGGCGGAGCCGGTCCGAGAGCTCGGCGTCCACACCGGACGGGAGCTCCACGGTGATCCGCACGATGCCCTCGGCGTGCGCCGCGTCGAGCAGCCGCGCGACCTGGAACCGCGACAGCTCCAGCTCGTCGGCGATCTGCGACTTGGTCTGCTTCTCGAAGTAGTGCTTCGTCGCGACGAGCGCGGCCAGCATCTGGCGCTCCGGACCCACTTGGTCTCCCGACTGCCCGCCGTCGACCGCTCATCTGAGCGGTCGGTGTTGACTGATGAGCGGCGCGGGTCGGAAGGTTAGCACTTCGTCGACATCGGGGTCAGACGTGCGAGGAGAGCAGTGCACGGCAACGCGACAGGACCGGCTGGCCGAAGCCGGACCGAGCGGCGGGGACGAACCGCCGCCGGCGCTCGACGCTGCCCGGACCTCCTCCGCACGGCGACCTGCGAGCGCCCGGCTGATCGCCGCCGAGGCGGCTCGGCAACACCGAGCTCCTCCCCCACCCCGCCGCACCTCCCCTCGATCGGGCGAGGCGGCACCCCGGCGGCAGTGGCGGCGATCCCGCGGAACCGAACCGCGCGGGACGATGCCGGAAGCGGCGGAGATCTCCGACGGATCCGCCGGTCCGGCCGTTCCCGGCGGCTTCCGCGCCGCCGGCGGTCCGCGCCGCGCGTCGGCGGTGGCGGGCGCTCAGCTCGCCGCCGCGGCCCGCGGCCGACCCCGAGAGCGAACAGGACCCGCCGCTGCGGCGAGCGGGTCGATCGAATGTGATGGAACCACTGGAGGCAAAGGTGCCGAACCCCATTCCCAGCCGGATGACGGCCGTCGTCGTCCACGGCCCGGAGGACTACCGCCTGGAAGAGGTGGACGTCCCCCGGCCGGCCGCGGGCGAACTGCTGATAGAGGTGGAGGCCGTCGGCGTCTGCGCCAGCGACCTGAAGTGCTACCACGGCGCGGCGAAGTTCTGGGGCGACGAGAACCGCGCCGCCTGGGCGCAGAAGGGCATCACTCCCGGGCACGAGTTCGTCGGGACGATCGTCGCCGGTGACCAGGAGGCGCTGGGCCACCACAAGGTGGAGATCGGCGACCGGATCGCCTGCGAGCAGATCGTGCCCTGCGAGGAGTGCCGCTACTGCCGGCGCGGCCAGTACTGGATGTGCGGGCCGCACGACATGTTCGGCTTCCGCAACTACAACGGCGCCATGGCCCAGTACACGCTGGTGCCGAAGAAGGCGCGGGCGCACAAGGTCTCGCACGACCTGAAGCCGGAGCACGCGGCCTACGCCGAACCGCTCTCGTGCGCGCTGCACGCGGTGGAGCGGGCGGACATCAACTTCGGCGACGTGGTCGTCGTGGCCGGGTGCGGACCCATCGGCCTCGGGCTGATCGCGGGGGCGCGGCAGAAGAACCCGATGACGCTGGTGGCGCTCGACCTCGACGACGACAAGCTCGAACTGGGCCGCCGCTGCGGCGCCGACGTCACGTTCAACCCCGCCAAGGAGGACGTGGTCGCGAAGGTCGCGGAACTGACCGAGGGCTACGGCGCCGACGTCTACCTGGAGGGCACCGGCGCCACCCCGGCGGTCGGGCAGGGGCTGAACCTGCTGCGCAAGCTCGGGACCTACGTGGAGTACTCGGTCTTCGGCTCGGACGTGACGGTCGACTGGTCGATCATCTCCGACGACAAGGAGCTCAACGTCCTCGGCGCGCACCTCGGGCCGCACTGCTGGCCCGCGGCGATCAAGCTGCTGGAGCAGGGCAAGATCCCGGTCGACGAGATCTGCACCCACCAGTTCGGCTTGAGCGATTTCCAGCAAGCCCTGGACCTGGTCGCCGACACCTCGGGTGCGTCGGTGAAGGTCTCGATCCTGCCCAACGCGTGAAGGCGGAGAACACCATGACCGACACCGCCACCACGGGCGCGCAGCGCGAGACGTTCCTCGACCGGATCGGCATCCCGCACTCCCTGCGCTGGGGATTCCTCGCAGTGCTGATCTTCATGACCGGCAACGGGACCGAGACCAACTTCATCTCCCCGCACATCGAGACGGTACTGGGCAGTCCCGCCACCACCGTCAGCACGATCATCTCCATGTACGGCGTGTCCGTGCTGGTGGGCAGCTACCTCTCCGGGGTGCTGGCCGACCTGTGGGGGCCGCGCCGCGTGATGCAGCTCGGCGTCGTCGTGTGGGTCGTGTTCGAGCTGCTGTTCCTGGCCAGCCTCGCGCTGGGCAGCCTGCCGCTGGTGTTCCTGACCTACTTCCTGCGCGGGTTCGGCTATCCGCTGTTCGCGTTCGCGTTCCTGGTGTGGGTCAACGTCGTCACCCCGGTCGAGCGCAACGGCAAGGCCGTCGGCTGGTTCTACGTGATGTTCACCGGTGGCCTGCCGACGCTGGGCTCGCTGTACGCGCTGGGCATGATCCCCGCCTTCGGCGGCGGCACGGGTGGTGAGACCGGGGCGATGGTGGCCTCGATCGCCCTCGTGGTGATCGGGTTCCTGATCGCCCAGTTCGCCGTCCACGAGCCGCGGGGCGACCGCCGCGTCGCCTCGGCGGAGCTGTCCACCACCGAGGTGCTCACCGCGGGCCTGCGGTTGACCGCGCGCCGGCCGAAGATCCTCATGGGCTTCCTGGTGCGGCTGATCAACACCGCGCCGCAGTACGGCATGTTCATCATCCTGCCGACGGTGATCGCCGACGAGCTCGGCTGGGGCCAGTCCCGCTGGCTGATCATGACGACGCTGGTCTACGCGTCGAACATCCTGCTCAACGCCGTGTTCGGCGCCATCGGCGACAAGTGGGGCTGGCGGCGCACCGTGCAGTGGTTCGGCGTCTTCGGATCCGCGCTCGGCCTGCTCGCCTGGTGGTACGTGGCGCACCTCGTGCCCGCGGGCTCCGCGTGGGGCTTCTGGGCCGCCACCGCCGCGGGCTGCCTGTTCGGCGCGCTGCTGGCCGGATTCGTGCCGATGGGCGCGATCATGCCGGCGCTCGCTCCGGAGCAGAAGGGCGCCGCGATGGCCATGTACACCACCGCGGCGGGCGGCGCGGCCTTCCTCGGCGCGGCCGTCCCGGCCGTCGTCCTCGCCATCGGCCTCGGGAACGCGAGCGTCGTGTGGGCGTTCGTCCTGCTCTACGTCGCCGCCTTCGTGATGGTCGGCTACCTGAAGGTCCCGGAGGACGAGAACCGCTCGGCGGTGGCCGCGAGCCGCTGATCGAGTCCGGTAGATCCCCCAGGTCCGCCCGTGGTCCCCTCGACCACGGGCGGACCTGCGTCTTGCGGGGAAGACCGCCCCGTCGGGCGCCTGGTGTGCGGCGACACGTTGTTCTCGCCGCCAACTGAGTGAACGATGTTCACTCGGTGTGCGCCGAGGGATCGGCGGACGACGCCGACTCGGGCGGCACCGGCGCCGCGTCCGGGCAGCGAGCCGACGAAGGAGGGTCCGTGTTCGTGTCCTGGGGCGCGGCCGCCCACCGGTTCCGACTGCCCGTGCTGCTCCTCGTGCTGCTCGCCGTGGTCACCGGCGGCGTCTGGGGCCTCGGCGTGTTCGACCGCCTCGGCCACGGCGGCTACGACGACCCCGGCAGCCAGGCCACCCGGGCGGAGCGGGTCGGGGACGCCGCGCTGCGCGAGCAAGCCGCCGACGTCCTCGTGCTCTACACGGCCCCGCCGGGACGGACGGTCGACGACCCCGAGATGGCCTCGAAGATCGGCGCGCGGCTGGACGCGCTCCCTCCCGGCGCGGTCACCCGGGTGCGGTCGTACTGGCGCACGCCGGTGCCGGAGCTCGCGACCCAGGACAAGCAGGTCGCGCTGGCGGTGATCGACTTGGCCGGCGACGACGCGAACGCCGAGCTGCGCTCCTACGAGCGGATCGCGGGACTGCTCCAGGTCGAAGGCGTGTCGACGCAGGTGGCGGGCGAGACGCCCATGCAGGCCTCGTTGCAGGAGCGGGCGACCGCGGATCTGGCCAGGGCCGAAGCGGTGTCCATGCCGGTCGTGCTGGTGCTGCTGGTGCTCATCTTCGGCGGCGTGGTCGCCGCGAGCCTGCCCGTGCTCGTCGGCGGGCTCGCCGTGTTCGGCTCGCTCGGCCTGCTCCACCTGATCAGCTTGTTCACCAGCGTCAACGTGTTCGCGGTGAACGTGGCGAGCCTGCTCGGCCTCGGCCTCGCCATCGACTACGGGCTGTTCATCGTGGGGCGGTACCGGGAGGAACTGGGCCAGGGCCGACGCGGCGCCGAGGCGGTGCGGCGCACCGTGGCCAGCGCCGGGCGCACGGTGGCCTTCTCCTCCACCCTGCTGATCATCGCGCTGTCGGGGCTGCTGTTCTTCCCGCAGGACTTCCTGCGTTCGCTGGCGTACGGCGGGATGTCGGCCGTGGCGCTGGCCGCGGCGATCTCGCTGACCTTGCTGCCCGCGCTGCTGGGCCTGCTCGAACACCGGGTGGACGCGCTCGCGCTGCCCTGGTACCGCGGGGCCGCGGGCGACGGGTCCGAGGGGCGGGGCTGGCGCGGGCTCGCGGACCGGGTGATGGCACGACCGCTGCTCACCTCGGTGCCGATCGTCGTGGTGCTGCTGGCGCTGGGGGCGCCGTTCCTGCACGTGCGGTTCGGCAGCCCCGACGAAGCGATGCTGCCCGCCGACGATCCCGCCCGGCAGGCCGTCGAGTCGGTCGCGCGCGAGTTCCCCGCGATGAGCGACGACGACGTGCGGATCGTGCTGCGCGGCGACGGCACGGCCCCGCCCCCGCCGCAGGACGTCGAAGGCTTCCGGTCCGCGGCGGGCGACGTCGCCGGTGTGGGCGAGCTGCGACCCGCGGGAGCGCACGAGAACGTCGTCGTCTTCAACGCCGCGCTGGAGCAGGACGCCTTCAGCGACCGCTCCGTCCGATCGGTCGAAGACCTCCGGGCGCTGGCGCCACCGGCCGACACCCTGGTCCTGGTCGGCGGTCCGACGGCGGCGAACGCCGACAGCCTGCAGGCCACCGCCGACCGGCTGCCGTGGATGGCGCTGCTGATCGTGGGCGCGACCGCGGTGCTGATGCTGCTCGCGTTCGGATCGGTGCTGCTGCCGGTCAAGGCGGTGGTGGTCAGCGCGCTCAGCCTCTCGGCGACGTTCGGCGTGCTCACCTGGGTCTTCGACGCCGGGCACGGCGCTTCGCTGCTGGGCGTCACGCCGTCACCGCTGGAGGCCAGCGTGGTGGTGCTCATGGCGGCCGTGGTGTTCGGCCTGTCCACCGACTACGAGGCGTTCCTGCTGTCCCGCATGGTGGAGGCGCGGGCCGGCGGCGCCACCACCGAGGAGGCGGTGCGGACCGGGCTCGGCCGGACCGGCCGGATGATCAGCGCCGCCGCGCTGCTGCTGATCGTGGTCACCGGAGCGTTCGCGTCCTCGGGCATCCTGATGATGCGGTTCATCGGTGTCGGCATGGTGCTGGCGTTGGCGTTGGACGCCACCGTCGTGCGGATGGTGCTGGTACCGGCCGTGCTGCGGCTGCTCGGCGACGCCGCGTGGTGGGCGCCGGGGCCGCTGCGGCGCTTGCAGGAGCGGGCCGGGGTCGAGGAGCCGCGCGACGAGGCGGAGCCGCCGGACGAGCCGGGGCGGCCGGACGAGCCGGGGCGGCCGGACGAGCTCGACGAGTGGCCGGTGGACGAGTCGCTCGACGACCTGTGGCCGGTCGACGATCCGGAACCGTTCCACGAGCCGTGGCCGGTGGACGACCAGGAGGGGGCGACCCGGCTGATCGAGCCCGCGGAGGGCTGCGGGGAGATCACCCGGCCGATCCCGCTCGCGGAGCACCCCTGTGAGCGCACCCTGCCGATCGAGCCCGTGCGCCCCCACGAGATCACCCGCCCGATCCCGCCGGTGGAGTCCGCTGCCGAGATCACCCGGCCGATCGCACCGGTGGAGAGCTCCGCCGAGATCACCCGACGGCTCGCACCCGTGAGATGACGTGCCGGCGCATCGCGCACGGGGAATTCACCGGTGGTTCGCACTTCCGATGCTCCGCCCTGCCCGTTCTCGGCGAATCGAATCGCGACCGCGGGCGACCGGACGATTACTCGGCGAACACATTCCCGAATCCAGCACTCGGTCCTTCCGGACGAATGAGGGCGAGCCCCTTCCGGCATCGCCGCACTCGAACCCGAACCGCGAATGTCCGAATGGTGAGATGACCGGCCGATCCGCGTCGTCAAAATCGATCGGGCGACACTCCCCCGGCATCGGCGCACAGCGCGAAAGCGCATTCACAGCGCGCGCGATCAGAAGCGCAGCAGAGCCACGGCCACCGACATTCCGCCTCCGAAGGTAGCCAGCAGCGCGATCGACCCGGGTTCGACGCCGGGGCTGCGACGCGCCTGGTCCAGCGTGATCGCCGCCGAGGCGGCGCCGGTGTTGCCGTAGCGCTCGACGGTGGTGTGCAACCGGGCGCCGGTGAGGCCGAGGTCGTCGACCAAGGTCCGGATCAGGTGCCCGTTGCCCTGGTGGGTGATCACGTGGTCGACGTCGTCCCTGGTCAGGCCCAGGCCCGCGAGCAGCCGGTCCACCTCCGGCGGCACCCGGCCGCGGACGAAGTTCACGACCTCGCGGCCGTCCATGCGGAAGTGGTGCAGCCCCGCCTCGACCGTCTCGGCGCTGGTCGGCATCCGGCTGCCGCCCGCCTCGACCCGCACCACCCCGGCCAGCTCGCCGTAGGACGACAACCGGACGCCGAGCACGCTTCGGTCGTCGGCCGCCGGGCCGATCACCGCCGCGCCCGCACCGTCGCCGAGCAGCACCGCGGTCCGCCGATCGGTGGGGTCGATGACGCGGGAGTAGACCTCGGCGGCGATCACCAGGGCGGTGCCGCCGCCGGCGACGTAGCGCCGGGCCAGGTCGAGGGCGAAGACGAAACCGCTGCACACCGCGTTGAGGTCGAAGGCGGCCACCTGCTGCGGCGCGCCGAGCCGGTGGGCGACGACCGCGGCCGTCGGCGGCTGCGGGGAGTCCGGCGTGGAGGTCGCGACGACCAGGAGGGACAGGTCGGCGACGTCGGTGCCCGCCGCTTCCAGCGCGCGGCGGGCCGCGGCGACGGCGAGGTCGGAGGTGGCGTCGCCGGGTTCGGCGTAGCGCCGCTCGCGGATGCCGGTCTTGCGCCGGATCCACTCGTCGTCGACCCCGGCGGGTGCTCCCGCGGTGGCGTTGTCGACGACCCGCGGCGGTACGTGGGAACCCGTTCCCACTACTCCGACACCCATTGACGACCTCCCGGGCCGCACTCGGCCACATGCGTCGGAATTCATTTCCGCAAACATTTCGAGAATCAATTTTCGCGCCGCGAATGGCACACTAACACGTCGCCTCGGCATATTCCACCGTCATCATCGGGTGGATTTAACAGTCTTTTTACATTATAGGACTCACCCCGCCCGGATCACTCGTGAGGGATTTCCCCTTCTTTTTCATTGCGGCGAGATGGGTCGACGCGGAAATGGCTTTCGGTGCCGTTTGTTTGTTCCGGGATCCGCGACGAAAACAGGAGGTGCCTCGTGCAATTCGGAGGGGCGCTGGTGATCGTGGACCTCCAAGTCGAGTACGTGGAATCGGCGTTCAACGGAGCCGCGACCGTCCAGGTGCTGACCGGCCTCCGCGATCGAGCGGTGCGCGCCGGAGCCCCGGTGGTGCAGATCCAGCACCGCGAGCCGGGCTTCGGACCGGATCGGCCGGGATGGGAGCTCGCGATCCCGCCGACCCGCTCGGAACGGGTCCTGGTCAAGGACACGCCGGACGCGTTCGTCGGCACCGGCCTCGACGAACTGCTGCGCGCGGAAGGCGCGAGCACGCTGGTGATCGGCGGGTTCAGCACCGAGTACTGCGTGGACTCCACGGTGCGCGCCGCGCTGAGCGGCGCGTTCGACGTCCTCGTTCCCGGCGACGGGCACACCACCGCCGCGACCGGCGGGGTGCTGCCCCCGGACCGGGTCGTCGCCCACCACAACCACGTGTTCCCCGGTCTGTCCGCGGCGGCCCGCTGCCACGTGGCGCTGGCGGCGGAGATCGACTTCGGGGCGGAGCACCACCGATGAGCCCGGCCTGGACCGCGCTGCGCGACGGCCCCGGCTCCGAACTCGTGCTGGCCTGCGACTTCGCCACGGCGGGACGGCGGATCGCGACGTTCGCCGACCTCGTCGCGCTGACCGGTGACGGGCCGACCGTCTGGGAGAGCGCACCGGCACCACCGGCCGGCTCGCCGGACGGCGACGCGCAAGTGGCGCGCTGGGCGGAGGCCGTCCGCGCGAGCGGGCGCCCGGTCCGCGCGGTGCTGGGGTTCTGCACCGGGGCGGTGTACGCCGCCGCGCTGGCCGCGGAGATCTCCCGGTCGCAGCCCACCCGGTTGATCCTGCTCGACCCCGAACCCGGTGACGCGCGCCCGATGCTGGCGTTCCACCGCGAAGTCGTCGCCCGGTTCGCCGCGCTCGCACCGCCCGGCGCCGCGGACACCCTCGCCGCCGCCGAAGCCGCGGCGACCGAGGACGACCTCACGACCCTGGCCGAGCGGCTCGTCGCGCTGTGCGCCCAGGTCGTGGAACCGGCGTGCGCGAACGCCGGGCTCGGTGCCGCCCGCACCGCCGACTACCTCGACGTCGCCGCCTCCTACCTGCACTGGCTGGCGGGCGCCGGGTCGTTGCGCCCGCGGCCGTCCTGGACGACGGCCTCGGCGATCAACTCGTCGACGCCGGGCTCGGGCCTGCTCGGCTTCTCGCCCGCCGAGCGCGCCGGGCTCGTCGCCGACGCCGTCCACCTCGACGTCTCCCACGAGGACCTGATGCGCACGCCGGAGGCGGCGCGCACCACCGCACGACTGGTGAGAGAGAAGGAGCCGACATGACCGAGGACCTCGAGTCCGTTCTGCTGGCGCTGTGGCGGGAGACGCTGTCCCACGACGACCTCGACGCCGACTCCAACTTCTTCGTCCACGGCGGGCATTCGCTGCTGGGGCTGGTCATGCTCGAACGCGTCCAGGAGCTCACCGGCGCCGACCTGCCGCTGGCCGATCTGTTCGAGTGCCCCACCCCGGCCCGGCTGGGTGAGCGGGTGCGGGCCGCGACGGCGGGTGACCCGGCCCCGGCGCCGGATTCGCCGTGCTGAGCACCGGTACCACCCGGTTGCGCGCCGAGGACCCGGAACTGGCCGGGCTGCTCGAAGACGAGCTGACCCGCCAGGACGAGACGCTGTCGCTGGTCGCCTCGGCCGGTGTCGCGGACGCCTCGGTGCTGGCCGCCGGGGCGGCGGCGCTGTCGGACGTGACCGCCGAGGGCTACCCCGGTTCCCGCTTCCACCCCGGGGCCGAGGGGTTCGACGCGGTCGAGCGGCTGGCCGTCGCGCGGGCGCGCGCGGCGTTCGGCGCGAGCCACGCCAACGTCCAGCCGCACTCCTGCTCCGCCGCCAACCTCGCCGTGCTCACCGCGCTGCTGCCGGTCGGCGGCGTCCTGTTAGGACTGCGCCTCGACGCGGGCGGTCACCTCACCCACGGGGCCCCGGCGTCGGTCACGGGGCGCTGGTTCCGGCCGGTGTCCTACGGCGTCGGCGACGACGGCCGCATCGACTACGCCGCGCTCGCCCGCGCGGCGCGCGAGCACCGGCCCGGCGTGATCGTGGCCGGGGCCAGCGCGCATCCGCGCCGGATCGACCACGTGCGGTTCCGGGAGATCGCCGACGAGGTCGGCGCCTACCTGCTCGCGGACATCTCGCACGTCGCCGGGCTGGTGGCCGCCGGGCTGCACCCGAATCCGGTGGACGTCGCGCACGTCACCACGACGAGCACCTACAAGCAGCTCGACGGCCCGCGGGGCGGCCTGATCCTGCTCGGCCGCGACCACGACCGCCCCGGACCCGGCGGCGCTCCGCTGGCCCGGCTGATCGACCGAGCGGTCTTCCCCGGCACCCAGGGCACCCCGGCTCCGGCGGCGATCGCGGCGAAGGCCCGCGCGCTCGACCGGGCGCGGGGGCCGGAGTTCGAGCGCACCGCGCGTCTCGTGCTCGACGACGCGGCGGCGCTCGCCACGGCCCTGCGGGGGCTCGGGTACCGGTTGCTCACCGGCGGCACCGAGACCCACATGGTGATGCTCGACCTGCGTCCTGACGGCCCGTCCGGGCTGGTGGCCGAACGCGCGCTGGAGGAGTGCGGCATCCTCGCCAACCGCAATTCCGTACCCGGCGACACCGCACCGCCCACCGTGACGGGCGGTCTGCGGCTCGGCACCAACGTGCTCGCCCGCCGCGGCATGGGACCGGCGGAGATGGCGCGGTGCGCCGGGCTGCTCGACCGCGTGCTGCGGTGCGCGGAGCCGGTCGATGCGACGCGGTACCGGCTCGACCCGGTGGTGCGCGACGAAATCCGCGCCGAAGTGCGGGAGTTGACCCGGTCCTTCCCCTTGCCCGGTCGGCCCGTGCCGGAAGGAGTCCGATGATGGGGCGGAATCCCGGCACCGCGAGCTCGGCCGCGCCGGAACCCGGTGCCGGGGCGACCGCCGTCCGGTTCCCGGCCGACCGGCGTCGTGACCCGGACGCCCCGCGCGTCGACGGCGGCGAACCGGCCCGGCCGCTGCCCGCCGAGGCGGTCCGGGAACTGGCCCGAGCCACCGGCGCCGGTACCGACGCCGTGCTCGTCGCCGCGGCGGCGGCCCTGCTGGCGCGCTGCACCGGCTACGGCCACCGGGCGTTCACCCTGCACAGCCCGGGAAATCCGTCTCGGATCGTCGCCGTCGAGGTCGACGAGGACCTGCCGTTCACGACCTTGGTCGCGCGGATCTCCGCCGAGCAGGAGCCGATGACCGCGGCCTCGCCCGGCACGGGCGTGGCGATCGTGGCACCGGACGCACCGTGGCCCGGCACCACCGACGAACTGTGCCTGCGCTTGATCGGCGGTGCGTCCCCGCGAGTCGCGGTGGACTACGACGCCGCCGTGTTCGCCGCTCCGACCGCGCGCCGACTCGTGGAGCAGTTCGCGACGTTGCTCGACGGCGCCGCCGCTGCACCCGGCGCTCCGGTGTCCGCGCTGCCGGTGTCCTCCGCCGACGAGCTGCACGCGATGCTCGTGGCCTGGAACGCCACCCGCACCGACCTGCCGCTGCCCGGCCCGACGCTGCACGAAGCGGTGGCCGCCGTGGCACGCCGGGACCCGACGGCAGTCGTGGCCGTCGACGGTGCTCGGCGGGTCACCCGCGGCGAGCTCGACGCCACCGCCGACCACGCGGCCTCGCAGCTGCGCGCCGCGGGGGTGCGCCGTGGCGTGCGCGTGGGCGTGTGCCTGCACCGGTCGCTGGAGCTGCTGGTCGCGGTGCTCGGCGTGCTGCGCGCCGGCGCCGCCTACGTGCCGCTCGATCCAGCGCACCCGCAGGCCCGGCTGCGCTCCGCGCTGGAAGGCGCGGGCTGTGCCGCCGTCGTCATCGGGGACGGCACGGCCGGGCTGCCCGGTTCGGCGTCGGTCCCCGAGATCCGCCTCGACCCCGGCGCCGAACACGCTCCGGTCGGCCCTGCGGGAGCGGAGCCGGACGATCCCTGCTACGTCATCCACACCTCCGGCACCACCGGCAGCCCCAAGGGCATCGAGCTGCGCCACGCGGGAGTGCTCAACAACCTCGTCGACCTCGGCACCCGGTTCGGCATCGGCCCGGACGACTCCGCGCTGGCGCTGTCCGCGCCGGGCTTCGACATGTCGGTGTTCGAATTCCTCGGCCTGCCGGTGGCCGGTGGCGCGGTCGTGCTGCCCGAACCGGAGCGGGCCGGGGACCCCGCGCACTGGGTGGAACTCGTGCTGCGGCACCGGATCACGGTGTGGAACTCCGCGCCGGCGCTGCTGGAACGGCTCGTGGAGCGGGCCGAGCGGACCGGCACCCGCCTGGACTCGCTGCGGCTGGCGCTGCTCGGCGGGGACTGGGTCGGCACCGACCTGCCCGCGCGGTTGCGCGCCCTCGCCCCGCGGCTGCGGTTCGTCGCGCTCGGCGGCGCCACGGAGGCGTCGATCCACTCCACGGTGCACGAAGTTCCCGGGTCCGGGCCGGATCCCGGCCGGGCGAGCATCCCGTACGGCCGTCCGATGGCGAACCAGCGCGCCTACCTGCTCGACGAGCACCACCGTCCGGTGCCCGCCGGGGTGCCGGGAGAGCTGCACCTGGCCGGCGCGGGCCTGGCCACCGGCTACGTCGGCGACGACGAGCGCACCGCCGACCGCTTCACCGACTGGTCCTTCGGCCCCGTCCGGCACGAGCGGCTCTACCGCACCGGCGACCGGGCGCGGCTGCACCCCGACGGGGAACTGGAGCTGCTCGGCAGGATCGACGCCCAGCTCAAGATCGGCGGGGTGCGGATCGAACCCGCCGAGGTGGAAGCGGTGCTGCTCACCCATCCCGCCGTGGTGGCCTGCGCGGTGGCCGCGCCCGCGGGGAAGCTGACCGCGCACGTGGTGGTGCGCGCGGACGGGCCTGCTCCGGCGGGCGACGAGTTGCGGGCGCACGCCGCGCGGAGCCTGCCCGCGGCGTTCCTGCCCACAGCCTGGGCGTGGCCGGCCGCGCTGCCGCTGAGCCCGAACGGCAAGGTCGACCGGCGGGCGCTGGCCACCGCGCCCGCCCCGGAACCGACCGGCACCGGTGAGCCGCCCCGCGACGAGTGGGAGCACCGGGTCGCGCAGGTGTGGCAGCAGGTGCTGGGCACCGGACCGCTCGGCCGCGACAGCGAATTCCACGCCTCCGGCGGTGATTCGCTCGCCGCGATGATCATCGTGCAGCGGCTCGACCCCGACCTGCCCACCACCGAGCTCTACTCCGACCCCACCGTCCGCGGGTTGGCGCGGCGGCTTCGCGACCGCTCCGACCCGAACGCTCCCGGAGGGCCAGACGCATGACCGACCCCATCGGCACCCGACCCGACACCGGCCCCAGCGGCGAGGAACGCATCCTCGCCCAGTGGACCGGCATCTACGACGCCGTCTACCGGCACGCCGGGGACCGCCCGGACCGGGACTTCGCGGGATTCCGCAGCGGCCTCAGCGGCGAGAACTACACCGACGCCGAAGTGATCGAGTGGATCGACGGCACCGTCGCGCAGGTGCTGGCGCTGCACCCGCGCAGCGTCCTCGACGTCGGCGCCGGAACCGGCCTGATCGCCCGCGGACTGCTGCCGCACGTGGACCGGTACGCGGGCACCGACATCTCGCCGCGCGGCGTGGACCGGCTCCGGTCCGGGCTCGGCGGCTGGGCGGGCGCCGAGTTCGCGGTGCGCGACGCCGACGGGATCGGCGATCTCGGCTCGTTCGACGCCGTCGTGGTCAACTCGGTGATCCAGCACTTCCCCGGCGCCGACTACCTGCGGCGGGCGCTGGCCCGGATGGCCGAGGTGAGCGCCCCGGCTGGCGCGGTGTTCATCGGGGACGTGCCCGGCCTGCACCTGCGCGACCTGCACCACCTGTGCGTGGTCGCGAACCGGCTGCGCGCCACGTCGAAGGTCCCGAGCGCCGGGGACGTGCGCGAGCAGCTGTCCGGTTCGGCCGCGCTGGACCGGGAACTGGTCGTGCACCCCGATTTCTTCACCGCGTTCGCCGCCGAGCACGGCCTGTCCGCCGACGTCCGGCTCAAACCGGGCCGCCGTCCCATCGAGATGAACCTGTTCCGCTACGACGTGCGGCTGCACCACCGCGCCGACGACCTGCTCGACCCGACCGAGGTCGAGCGCACCCCGTGGGACGGCGCCCCGGCGGCGGCGCTGGCTGAGCGGGCGGCGGCGAGCTCGGCACCGACCGCGATCACCGGCATCCCGAGACCCGAGCTGACCCCGATCGCGGCGGCCCTGGACCGGCTGCGGGAGCTCACCGCGGAGGCTCCCGTCGACCCCGGGTCGCTGCCGACCGGATCCGGCGCCGACGCGCCCGGACCGGGGATGCACCACGCCGACGTGGTCGACGCCGCCGCCGCGCTGGGACGGGCCTGCTTCGTCACGCCGTCGGCGACCGACCCCACGGCCTACGACGCCGTGTTCGCCGGGGCCGGGCGGACCCGCGGCCTGGCCGTGCCGACCTCCCCCGGCTCCGACCGGCCGTGGACCACCGGGCCGTCGCCGCTGACACCGGCGGGTGGCCGGTGACGCCGCGCGTGCACGCGGTCCTGCGCGCGGGCGGTGACGGGCTCGTCGTCGCGGCGGACTTCGCGATGGCGGGACGTCCCGCGGCGAACTTCACCGAGCTCGTGGCGGGTCTGAACACCGCGCACACCACGTGGGAGACCCTGCCCCCACCGGGCGGGCCGACGGCCGGGACGGGCGGGCAGGACCACGTCGAGACCTGGGTCGCCGAGATCCGGGCCGCCGGGCGCCCGGTGCGCGCGGTGCTCGGGTTCTGCAGCGGCAGCGTCTACGCCGGTGCGATGCACCGCGAGATCTCCCGCTTCCAGGACCCGCCGGAGCTGGTGCTGTTCGACCCCGACCGGGCCGACCGCGCGATGGTCATCGACTACTTCGCCGAACTCGCCACGACCCGGCTGTCCGCGCTGCTCACCCCGGAGGAGGTCGAGGAGTCGGTCCGCGCCGGGCGGGCCGTCGACGCCGACGCGGCCGGGCCGCTGGAGCTGGCCGCCGGGCTCGGCGCGCTGTGCGCGGAGATCCTGCCGCCCGCGTGCCGCCGGGCCGGTCTCACCGGGCGGCGCAGCACCGAGCTCGCCGACGTCCTCGCCGCCTACCTGCACTGGCTCGCCGCCGCGACCGAGTTCGACGTACGACCGCTGTGGTCCTCGGCGACCGCGCTGAACTCGGCCACCGACGGCTACGGCCTCGACGCGTTCCCCGCCGCCGAACGCCCCGGTCTGGTCGGCCGGGTCGTGCAGTGCGAGGCCCCGTACCAGGACCTGCTGCGCGCCCCCGGAACGGCGCGGCTGGTCGACGACCTGCTACCGCGCTGACCGATCCCGCCGACCGAGCCGCGTCCCCCAGATCGGGCCGCCCGCCAGCCGAAGGAGCCGCCATGGACGTCACGTCGTCGCCGCGGGACACCGTTGCCCAGCACACCGCGCCGGACTCGCTGCCGCTGACCGCCGGGCAGCACGAGGTGTGGCTGCTGCACCGGCTCGACGGTTCCGGTGCGCGCTGCCGCACCGGGGCGAGCACCCGCATCGACGGCCCGCTCGACGTCGCGCTGCTCGAACGGAGCCTGCACCGGGTCGTCGACGAGACCGAGGCGCTGCGGATTCGCATCGTCGAGGACGGCGACTCGGCCGTCCAGACCGTCGGCGCCCGTTCCGGGCCGGTGCTGGAGGTCGTCGACCTCGGCGCGGACGCCACCACCGCCGACGCCCACCGGGGCATCGAGGAGCGGCTCGCGGTGCCGATGGACCCCACCCGAGGTGAGGTCTTCTTCGCCGTGCTGTTCCGCCTCGGACCCGAGCACCACCACCTCTACCTGGACTTCCACCACGTGGCCTCGGACGCCACCGGGATGACGCTGGTGCTGCGGCGGCTCGCGGAGATCTACACCGACCTCGCCGACGGCGGGACCGTGCGCGCCGGCCGGGGCGGGTCGCTGGCCGAGCTCGTCGCCGTCGACGCCGCGTACCGCGCTTCGGATCAGCACGGGCAGGACCGCCGGTACTGGCTCGACCGGCTCACGGTGCTGCCGTCGCTGTCCGAACCCGACCCGGCCGTCGGGGTCTCCTACTCCCGCCACGTGCTCGGCCCCGACGTCATCGGGAGGTTGCGGGGCGTCACCTCGGCGCTGCGGGTGCGCCGCACGGCGGTGCTGCTGGCGGCGGTGGGGCTGCTCGTGCGACGGCTCACCGGTCGCGACGTCGTCGGGGTGGGGCTGGCCGTCGCCGCCCGCGTCCCCGAGCAGGCCGAGACGCCGGGGATGGTGTCGAACATCGTGCCGGTGGCGCTCGACCTCGGCGGTGTCCACGACGTCGCCGAGCTCGTCGCGCTGGCCCAGTCCGAACTGGTCGCGGCGCTGGAGCACCAGCGCTACCGGGGTGAGCAGGTGGTGCGCGACGGCGGTGGGCGCGGCCGGCTGTCCGGCCGGGTGGACGCCCAGCTCAACGTGCTGCCGCCCGTCGTGGACGTCGCGTTCGGGCCGTGCCTGGCGCGCGAGGACCGCGGTGTCATGAGCGCGGTCGACGTGCCCTCGTTCTGGGGCCGGATGGTGTCGTCGGACGAGATGCTGCTGGAGACGCTCACCGGTCCGGGCACCGACCGCACCCGCACCAGCGCCGACCTCGGCGCGCTGCTCGCACGGGTGCTCGACGTCGTCGGCGACCCGGCGGCGTCGGCGCGGCCGCTGGCGGAGATCGGCCTGACCACCGCGCGGGAGCACGCCGTGCTCACCGCCCCGCCCGCTCCCCGGCCGGTGGGTCCGGCCCGGACGCTGACCGCCGCGTTCGACGAGGTCGCGGCGGCCCGGCCGGATGAGATCGCCGTGGTGTGCGACGGCGTCACGACCACCTACCGCGAACTCGACCGCGCCGCGCACGTCCTCGCCGAGCGGCTGGCCCGGCTGGGCGCCGGTCCGGGGCGGCGGGTCGCGGTCGTCGTCCCCCGATCGGCGGGGATGGTGATCGCGGCGCTGGCCGTGGTGCGCTGCGGCGCGGCGTACCTGCCCGTCGAGCCGGGCGGGCCGCGGTCGCGGTGGGAGTTCGTGTGCGCCGACGCCGCGCCCGTCGCCGTGGTGACGACCGATCCCGACCACGCCGGGCCGGAGCTCCCGGCGGTGCTGATCGATCCGGCGGGCCACCCGCTCGACCCGGCGCCGCCCGGTCCCGGTGCCGCGCCCGAACCGTCCGATGTGGACGATCCCGTGTACGTCATCTACACCTCGGGATCGACCGGCGCCCCGAAAGGGGTCGTCACCTCCCACCGCAACGTCCTCGACCTGCTCGACGCCGCGAGCGGCTGGTTCCCGGTCGGACCGGGCGCGGTGTGGGCGTCGACGCATTCGTTCGCGTTCGACTTCGCCGTCTGGGAGGTCTGGGGCGCGCTGCTGACCGGCGGGCGGGTCGTGCTGGCCACCGACACCGAACGGCGCGATCCGGCGCTGCTGCTGAGCCTGCTGGCGGCGGAAGGCGTGCAGGTGCTCAGCCAGACACCGACCGCGCTGGCGGCGCTGCTGGACGCCGCGGCGCACGGCCCGGAAGCGGCGGACCTCGCCTGGGTGCTGGTCGGCGGCGAGGCCCTCGACCGCGAGCTGGTGTCGCGCTGGTTCGCCCGGCCGCCCGGCACCGGCGCTCGGCTCTGGAACGTCTACGGCATCACCGAGACCACCGTGTTCGTCAGCGGCCAGGAGATCACCGCCGCCGAGGCCGACGGCACCGGCCCGCTGCCGATCGGGACGGTGCTGGCGCACCTGCACGGCCACGTCCTCGACGGCGACGGCCGTCCCGTGCCGCCGGGCGTGGCCGGTGAGCTGCACGTGGCCGGGACCGGTGTCGCCGCCGGCTACCTGAACCGGCCGGAGCTGACCGAGGCCCGGTTCGTCGCCGACCCGTTCGCCGCCGACGGCAGCCGGATGTACCGCAGCGGTGACGTGGTGCGCCGCCGCGACACCGGCGAGCTGGAGCACCTCGGCCGCGACGACGACCAGGTGCAGCTGCGCGGCCACCGCATCGAGCTCGGCGAGATCGAGTCGGCGCTGATGGCCCACCCCCGGGTGTCGCGAGCGGCGGTGGCGGTGCACGGCGACCGCGGCGCCGACGCCCGCCTGATCGGCTACGTCGTGGAACACCGCACGGCCGCCGACCCGGACGCGCACACCGGCGGCTGGCAGCGCATGTTCGACGGCCTCTACGACAGTTCCGCGCCCGGCCGAGCGGAGGCCTTCCACGGCTGGTCCGACAGCGTCGACCGCAGCGCGATCCCCGTTCGGGAGATGCGGCGCTGGCGCGACGGGATCGTCGCCCGGATCCGCGAACTGCGACCGCGCCACCTGCTCGAAGTCGGTGTAGGCGAAGGCTTGCTGCTGACCGAGCTGGCCCCGGAGTGCGACGACTACTGGGCCACCGACATCTCCGCCGCCGCGCTGGACCTGGTGGCCCGGCGTTGCGCCGACCTGCCGGAGGTCTCCGACAAGCTGGTGCTGCGCTGCCAGCCCGCGCACGACTTCTCGGGCCTGCCGGCGGGCCGGTTCGACACGATCGTCGTCAACTCCGTGGTGCAGTACCTTCCCGACGCCGAGCACCTCGCCGAGGTGCTGCACGGGCTGGCCGCGCTGCTCGCCCCCGGCGGCCGGATCGTGGTCGGTGACGTGCGCCGGTGGGGCCTGGCCCCGCTGTTCCACGACGCGCTGGCGGTCCGCCGCGCCGCCGACACCGACGAGCCCACCCCGCCGGACGCGGAACTGGCGGCGCTGGCCGACCGGGCCCGCGCCGCGGAATCGGAGTTGCTGCTCGAACCGGCCTGGTTCGACCGGCTCGTGTCGACGAGCCCGGTGCTCATCCGCGCGGAGAGCGCGTTGCAGCACAGCGGCACCACCGAGATGGGCCGCTACCGCTACGACGTGGTGCTCTCCACCGACGACGCGCTCCGCGACCCGGACCCGGTGCGGCTGCGGTGGGATGCCGACGTCGACGGGCCCGCCTCCTTCCAGGCCGCGCTGCGCGCCTCCGGGGCGCCGTCGGTGGTGCTGCGCGGCGTTCCGAACGGGCGCCTCGCGGCGGATCTCGCCCGCACCGCCGGAGTGCGCGCGGCTCGCGATCGAACCGACCCGGCCCCGCCGGACCGGCGCGATCCGGTCGAGCCGGTCGACCTGCTGGCCGCCGCGCAAGCCTGCGGATACCTGGGGCGGGTGGACTTCGCGGCGGACGACGCGCACGCGGTCGACGTGCTGGTGCACCGCGAGGGGAACCCGCCGCCCGCCGCGGTGCTCGCGGGGGCGGGCGCGACGGCGAACACCCCGGTCGCCCCGCGGTCCGCCGAGCTGGGCGCCGGACTCCGCGAACAGCTGCGCGGTCGCCTGCCCGGTTACATGGTTCCGGCGCAGATCGTCACCGTGCCCGAGCTGCCCCGCACGGAGAACGGCAAGCTCGACCGGGACCGGCTTCCCGCACCGGAGCCGGTGGCGCCGGTGCGACGGCCCGCGACCGGCGGGGTCGAAGGCACCCTGTGCCGGTTGTTCGCGGAAGTGCTGGGGCGGCCCGAAGTCGGACCGGACCAGAGCTTCTTCGACCTCGGCGGGCACTCGCTGATGGCCGCGACGCTGGTGGGGCGCATCCGCGACGAGCTCGGCGTCGGACTCGGCGTCCGGTCCCTGTTCGGCGCACCCACCGCGGCGGGGGTGGCCCGGCTGGTCACCGGGGTGCACGGCCGCGCCGAGGACGGGGCGACGCGGCGACTGCTGACGCTGCGCCCCGGCGACGGCGGGCGTCCGCTGTTCTGCATGCATCCGGGCGGTGGGCTGTGCTGGTCCTACGCCCACCTGCTGCCGTACCTGGACCCCGCGATCCCGGTGCACGGCATCCAGTCCCCGCGCCTCGGCGACCCGGGCGCCCCGCCGCTGACCACGCCCGACCTGGTGCGCGACTACGCGAAGCTGATCCGCGAGACCCAGCCGTCGGGCCCGTACCGCCTGCTCGGCTACTCCCTCGGCGGGCTGATCGCGTTCGCCGTGGCCTGCGCGCTGCAGGACGACGGCGACGAGGTCGAGAGCCTGGTGCTGGTCGATTCGTACCCGCCGTCGCACGCGGCGGGCTACGAGCGCCCGGTCGACGAGTTCACCGACGACGAGGTCGCGGAGTTCCAGCGCAACGCGATCGGCAACCTCACGACGCTCGGCGCCGCCGCCCCGCTGACCGACGTCCGGCTCGACGACGAGGTCGTCGCGGGCCTGCGCCGCTGCATGAAGGACGCCGCCCCGATCGCGGCCACCTTCGGTGACCCGGTGTTCCGCGGCACCGTCGAGCACCTGCAGGCCGACCGCCCGCAGTACGGCCCCGTGCCGGACGGCCGTGCGCTGTGGCAGCCGCTGGTCGACGGCGAGGTCCGCGGCCACCTGTTCGACGTGGGGCACAACGAGATGATGCGCCCGCACTCGATGCTCACGGTCGGCCCGCGCATCGGCGAGATCTTGGAAGGGAGGCGGCCGTGAACGTCCCCGGAGTGCGCTACGACGAGACGTTCGACTGCTGGGTGGTGACCGACCCCGAGCTGGTCCGGCGCGCGCTGCGCGATCCGGCGCTGTCGGCGCAGACCTTGGAGGCGGCCACCGTCGCGTTCCTGCCGCCCGAGGTGCGCGCGGAGTGCGCGCCGCTGCTCGACGCCTTGCGCCGCTGGTTCGTCACCCTCGACGGCGAACCGCACCGGGAGCGGCGCCAGGCCGTGGCGCACCTGTTCGCGACCCGGCGCATCCGCGAGCTCGACGACGTCCTCACCGGGATCGCCGACGCGGCGGTCGGGCGGTGCGCCGCCGCCGGTGGTGGCGACGTGGTGCCCGCGATCGCCGACGTCGTCGCGGCGCGAGGGATCGCGGCGCTGCTCGACCTCGACGGCGTGGCGCACGAGCGCCTCAACGACTGGGCGCGGGCGGTGTCGGCGTTCCTCGCGACGTCCTACCGGGCGGACCGGGCCCGCGCCGCGCAGGCCGCGCTCGACGAGATGGCGACGTCCGTCCTCGACGTACCGGGCGCCATGCCCACCGTCGCGCCGGGCGATCCCGCCGAGCGCTTGGCGACGGCGTCGATGCTGCTGTTCGGCGGCATGGAGACGACGTCCGGGCTGGTGGGGTTCGCGTTGTGGTACCTGGTCTCCAACGGCCTGTCCGACCGGGTAGCCGCCGATCCGTCGGGCGCCGAGGCCGACGCGGTCGTGGAGCGGGCGCTGGAGCTGTTCGCCCCGGTCGGGCACGTCGCGCGCCTCGCGCTGCGGCCGGTCCCGCTCGGCGACGCCGAGATCCCCGCCGGGGCGCTGGTGATGGTCGCGCTGCACGGCGAGGACGTCCTCGCCGCGCCCGGAATGCCCACCCGCTGCCCGGCGCACGGCCCGGCCCGCCGCGATCACCTGGCGTTCGGCGGCGGACCGCACTTCTGCATCGGCGCCCCGCTCGCGCGGGCGATCGCCGCTTCCACGGTGACGGCGTTCGCCCGCGCGCTGCCGGACATGGCGGTGCAGGAGCTGCGCTGGCGGGACAACCCGACCTTCCGCGGCCCGGCGACCCTCGTACTGCGATGAGGCGGACGGCGGCCTCGACCTACTCGGCGGATGATCGCCTCGGCGCAGCGCCGAGCAGGTGCGAACGGCCGGTCGGTGGCGGCTCGCGGGCGAATCCCGCGCTGGACCGACGAACTCCCGCCCCCCGGAAGTCGACGTGCGCAACGCCGGGCGCCGAGGTCGTCACCGCCGACTCGGGCTGATCCGCAGCGTCACCGTCCGGTTCCGGTCCCGGCCCTCGGCGGTGGTGCCGGGGTGCGGTGGTCGGGCGGCGCCGGCGCTGGTCAGCGCGACTCCGGACGGCGGGATGCCGCTGCCCGCGACCAGCGCTTCCGCGGCCACCTTCGCGCGGGACAGCCCCAACTCGATGTTGCCGTCGTACCGGCCGTCGTCGGAGACCCGCACGCCGTCGACGTGGCCGACCACCGTCAGGTCCACCTCCGACCCGAACCGCCGCAGGTGCCCGGCGAGTTCACCGAGCGCGGCCTCCCCCTCCGCCGAGAGGACGACCGTCCGCGAGAACAGGCCGATCGGGAACACCGCGGTCAGCACGTCCCCGTCGCGCTCCAGCACCAGCGAGGTCCCGGACAGTTCGGCCTGCAGCTCGTCCAGCGACCGCTGCCGCCCCGGCACCGTCCCGGCGAGTTCCGTTCGCAGATCGGCGAACCGGTCCTGCAGGTCGCGCTGCGCGTCCTCGGCGCGGGACAGGCCTGCCAGCACTTCCGCGTCAGCCCGGTCGCCCCGGACGACCAGCGCACCGCCCGTCACCGACGCGGCCAAGCAGGCGACGACCGCCGCCCACAGCACCGGCCTGCCCGCTCCCGATCGCCCGCGGTCCCGGATTTCGGCGATGCGCCGCCTGCCGTCGCGCGCTGCGGGCGAGCCGTCGCCGAACTCCTGCGCGCGGGACCAGCACTCGTCGGCTTCCGAGAATTCGCCCTGCTGGGCGCAGATCCGCGCCAGCAGGTCGAGCACGTCGGGGTCGGTCGCGTCCCGGCCGCCCAGCTCCGCCAGGACGTGCCGGGCGCCCGCGTACCGGCCGGCGCGGGCGAGCCGGTTCGCATGCGCCAGGCGCGACTCCCGGTCCCGGACGTCGGTCTCCGTCGCCGTCACCACCGCGTGCCTCCCGTGACGGTGCTCCCGTGCCCGGTCCGGCCGGCCGGTCCTTCGGGCAGCCTGCGCCGGAGCTCCGCGAGCACGGTCCGCAGGCCGTGCGCGTCCTCCCCGGCCAGGTACCTCTTGCCGTCCTTGAGCAGCCGTTGCACGTCGCGGTCGGCGTGCTGGGCGAACTCCCGCTCGAACTGACCGAAGACCACGGCGTCGAGCACGCCCGCGTTCTCCAACATGCGTCGCAGAATCCGTTGCAGCGCCTCGATCTGGCGGCGGATCATCGTCTGGGAACCGACCTTGACGGCCGCGGTCAAAGCCGCCTCGGCGGCGCGGAAGTCCAGGTGATCCGCATCGTTGCCGGCCTTGGCGACGAGATCGCGGACCGTTTCCAGCAACGACCGGGCTTCGCTGATCGTCCTCGGCAGCTCCAGGTCGTCGTCGACGTCGTCGAGCACCGCCTCCGCGTCGCGCATCCGCGACGCGCAGGTCGGCGCCGCGTCCGGATCGACCTCGGCCGCGGACACCAGGCGCCGGATCTCGGCGAGCACGCCGTCCTCCGCGAGCCGGTCCAGCTGCTGCAGCGCGGACGGCGCCTCCAGCTCGGCGGCCTCCTGCCGGAGGTTCCGGTGGCGCTGGTCCAGCTGGTCGTACTCGTGGCGCAGCAGCGCCACATCCGTCGTCCGGGTGCGGCCCAGGTCCACTTCGATCTCGAACTCCTCGTCCAGCACGGGCACGTACGCGTCGGCGCGCGGGCTGAAGCTCCGGTCGATGCGCAGCGACACCTCGATCTCGGAACCCGCCGGCACGTCGCGGCGGACCTCGTCGGGCCGGATGTCCAGGCCGCCGATCAGCGTGTCGAGATCGGCGCGTTCCCGCTCCCCCTCCACGAGCGGGACCCGGATCAGCCCGGCGTCGCTGTGGCGCCGGACGTCGACCGCGGTCCGCAGCACCACCCGTCGGCTCGCGGGCAGTTCCGTTCCCTTCTGCAGCAGCCACGCCACGTCGTTGTCGCTGAGCCCGACCCCGACGGAATGGCTCAGCACCGGCGGCCTGCCGACAGTGCCGTGCCGATACCCGATCTCAGCGGGATCGGTGTCGACGAGGGTGCCCTGCGGATCGCGGAACTCCACGGCGAAGGTCGTGGTGGTCTGCTCCGCCGCCCGCAACCGCGTGGTGAACGCGCCTTCGGCGGTGAGCGCGATCTGCCCGCTGCGCCACGCGGGGCGCGCGGCGGCGTCGACGAACTCGATCGTGCTGCCCGCCCATTCCTGCGGTCGCTCGGCGCGAGCTTGCCCGCCGACGAGCGGTTCGGTGTCCGGTCCCACGGGTTCGTACTCGAAGTCGAGCGCCACCTGTCCCGGCGGCACCGGCCGGTCCTTCGCCGCGGGCAGCCGCTGGGTGCCCGCGAAGATCGCAGCTCCCCGCGCCACCACCGTGACCGGGTCCTGGCTGTGGTCCAAGCGGATCCCCAGCCCCTCGACCGGATCGGCGAGCAGTTCCCGCAGCGACGGGGCGAGCGTCGCGCCGCCGACGAGCAGCACCCGTTCGACGTCACCGGGTCCGAGCCCCTTCTCGTCGAGCGCCCGCCGGCACAGGGCGATCGAGCGGACGTAGAGCGGACGGGCCACCCGTTCCACCTGGGCGCGGGTCAGCTCGCAGGCGAACTCCAGGTCGGCGCCTTGATCGTCCTTGAGCTCCACGACGACGTCGACGGAGTCGGTGTTCGAGAGCTGGATCTTCGCGCTCTCCGCCGCGGCCTTCAACTTCGCGACGTTGCCCGCGGAACGCGGGTCGTCCCGCGTCAGACCGGTCAACCCGGATTCGCGCACCGCCGGGATGAGCACCTCGTCGACCAAGGCCCAATCGATGAGCTTGCCGCCGAGGAAGTTGTCCCCGGCGTGGTTGACCACCACGAACTCGCCGTCGTCCACCTTGATCACGGCGGCGTCGAAGGTACCGCCACCGAGGTCGTAGACCAGCCAGAACGCGCGCTGCGGGGCCTCTCCCGCGCTGTAGGCCCACGCCGCGGCGGTGGGTTCCTGGATCAGCGGCGCGAAACCGAGCCCGGCCAGTTCGGCGGCACGCCGGGTGGCGTCGTTCTGGTCGAGTTCGAACGCGGCGGGCACGGTGATCACCGCGGACCCGATCGCCTCGGCGAAGGCCTTCTGCGCGTCGCCGCGCAACGACTTCAGCACCTCGCCGGAGAGCTCCTCCGGGGACATGGTCCGCTGCGCCGCCTCGAACGTCTTGCCGCTGCCCTGCACACCCATCTGCAGCTTGAACTCGGAGCACGCGTTCTCCGGGTCCGCCGCGACGCGGTCCTTGGCCATGTCGCCCACGTACACCTTGCCGGTGCGGCTCACGTACACCGCGGACGGCGTGCACTCGCGGTGGTGGTTGTTGCGCACCACCGCCGCATCGCTTCCCCCGGCCACCGCGATCGCGCTGTTGGTGGTGCCGAGGTCGATGCCGAAATCGATCATCGTCCGGTTCATCGCTCGTTGTCTCCCTTCGGTCGTCCGACGATCACTTGTCCCACTTGGATGCAGCGGTCGGCCCGGTAAACGGACGGCCGCACCGTTTCCACCACGACTTCCCTGGTGATCCCGGGTCTCGGCTCGTACGCCGAGACGTCCAGCGCCATGCCGGGGTCGAAGTCGAGCCGGTCGTGGTCGTGCGCCTCGATGCCGGCCGCCGCCAGCGCTTCCCACGCCGCGCGCAGGTGGCGCACGCCCGGGCGTCGCGACCGGTCCGGTTCGGTGCCTTCGCCGAGGACCTTCCGCGTGGTGCGCCAGAGGTGCGTCACGACCTCGGCGAGCACGGGGTCGGTCAGGTCGACGACGGCCTGCGGTTCCACGGCCTGCTCTGGCGCGACCACGGGCGCCGCCGTCGACGGGGCCGGTTCGGCGGCCACGGCCGCCGGTTCGATGCGGAACTCCGGCGGGAACCGTCGCTGCCGGATGTTCCCGCGCATGCTGAACATCACGTCGCCCCTCATTCCGCTCCGGTCCGCTGTTCCCGCAACCAGCGGTGCAGGTGCCACCGCCGCACCAGCAGGCCCGCCGCGACCGCGCCGAGGATCAGCAGTGCGACCACCGCCCCGAAGGCCCACGTCGCCCCCACGGCGCCGAGCACCCCCATCCCCCGCCGCCACCAGCGGCTGAAGGTGCTGAGCGGGACCTTCGCGTAGAAGTAGCGCGAATCCCGCTCGTAAGCGGCGAGCGGAACGATCAGGAGCAGCAACGGCACCACCAGCACGTGCGTCGCGATGTGGGTCCCGGCTTCACGACCGGGCCTGGTGCCGACCCAGCCGAGACCGGCGAAAGGCCCCAGCCATCCGTCACCCGGCGCCCGCTCCACCGGGGCCCTCGGCTCCGTCCCGTCGGCGAGCAGCTCGACGAGCCGTTCCCGTTCCTGCTCGTCGTGGAGGCGCCGAGCAAGGGCCCGCAGGTAGCCGGCGGCGCGGTCCACCCGGCCCGATTCGCACAGCGCCGCCACCGCGAGCAGGTGGGGGTCGCGTCCGACCACCGCGAGGTTGGAGTCGATGAGCTCGATCGTCGCGGGATCCATCGCCAGCTCCCGAGCACGGTGCAGCACGCCCAGCACCGGTCCGCAGCCGCCGCTGTGCTCGTAGTGCACGACCGCGCCCTTGTTCGCGGCGGCGGCCACCTCGTCGCGCAAGGCGGGCACGAGCGGATCGCGGTCGGTGAGGATCGTCGCCACCACCCGCAGCTGCACCGCCGTGCGGTCCAGCAGTTCGCGAGCCGACTCGGCCGCATCCGCCGCGGTGGCCCGCCGCGCCGCCTCGCACGCCTGCCGGATGCCCTGTTCGCAAACCCGGGTCACTTGGCGCAACCCTCGTTCGACGACGTCGTCGTCGAACGGGGACTCGTCCGCCAACCGCACGAAGCGGTCCGCGTCCTCGTCCCCGGATTCGACGGCCAGCGCGGTCAGCGCCGCGTGCACCGCGACGATGTGCACCGGCAGCGACTCCCGGAGCCTGCGCACGGTGCCCCTGGTCAGCCGCGGATCGTCGAGCTCGCCCACTCTCGCCGTGGCCCAGTCCCACAGCCGTTCGGAGGACAGGACCTCCGCCCACGCGGCGAGACCGCGCCGCCACATCTCGTCGAGCCGGTCCGCGTCGAGCGCGTTCCGGGACGGCTCCGCCTCCATCGCCTCGCGGTGCAACCGCAGTTCCGCACCGCGAGCCGACAGCGCGGCGAGTTCAGGGGGCACCGCGTCGTCGGCCTGCCACAGCCACAGCACTTCGTGGATCAGGCGGTGCACCGGGTCGCCCAGCGACTCGAACGCCGCGCGCAGGTCCTGCGGATCGATGTGCGGTCCCACGCCCGCAGAGGTGCCCAGCCGCGCGGCGAGCTCGGTCTCCGCCCGCCTGCTGCGGATCAGCCGCGCCGTCGCGCCCACCGGAAGCCCGGTGAGGTGGAACGCGTTGCCGTGGTACAGCCCGGGGCCGGCCAGCGGTCGCAGCGCGGTGCCCAGATCGGTGGGACTCATGTCCCCGTCCCCTCTCTCGTCGGTCCACGGCGCACGGAGCCGTTGCACCGTTGCCGCCTTGCAGTGCAACGGGAACGGCCCCGCGCGCCCGGCGGGTCGACCCAGCGGTGGCGCGGAGCGACGCCCCCACCCCCAGTGCTTCGCAGAGGCGTCGCTCCGCGGCGGCCGGCCGACCACACCTCCGGGTGGAGTCCGCCGAACCGCCGAACCGATCCGCTCGCCGTCGATCACCGGACCGACTCTGCCGACATCGGGTCCACCGCAGGTCAAGTGCGGTTCAGCAGCGGTACATCGAATCCGTGAATGTGCGGACACGCTGCGTATCCGACGCTCTAGACTCCGGGCGACCTCCAAGATCCCGGTGCAGCGAGGAGCCGATGTGGCCGAACCAGACACCAGCGCCATCAGGTACTTCGTGCTGGGGCCGGTGCAGGTGCGCGACGCGAGCGGCACCTTGAACACCGTCAACGCGGAGAAGCCGCGGCTGCTGCTGGCGGAACTGCTGCTGCGCCCCAACGTCTGGGTCGGCAACGACGAGTTGATCGAGGCGCTGTGGGCGGAGCCGCCCGCGACGGCCCGCGGCAGCCTGAAGACCTACGTGCACCAGCTGCGCAGGCTGAGCACGCGGGAGGGCGAGGAATCCCCGATCCAGAGCCGGCACGGCGGCTACCGGCTCGTGGTGGCTCCGGGGGAACTCGACACCGGCGCCTTCACCGACCTCGTCCACGCGGGCTGCGCGGCGATCAACGACGGTGACCGGGCCGCCGGGGTGCGGACGCTGCGCGCGGCGCTGCGCCTGTGGCGGGGCGATCCGATGCGGGAGACCGCCGGGACGGGCGGCTTCGCCGAAGTGGAAGAACTCCGGGAAACCCGGGCGCACGCGCAGGAAACCCTCGCCGAGGCGCTCATCGCCGATGGCCGCCCCGACGAAGCCGCCGACGAGATCCGCAAGCTCACCGCGGCGAACGGGTTGCGCGAATCGGCCTGGGAACTGCTCATCACCGCGCTGCGGGCGGCGGGGCGACCGGCCGAGGCGGTGGCGGCCTACGGCGAAGCGCGCAGGGAGCTGGCCGACGAGCTGGGAATCGACCCCGGCCAGCGGCTCCGCGCGCTGTACGCCGACCTGCTCGCCGACGACGATCCCGCCCCGAAGGCCACGTCCACACCCGCACCGCCGCAAGAGGCGCTCGACAGCGCATTACCGCGCGACGTCCCGAAGTCCGCTGCCACGAATCCCGCCCAGCGGTGGCTGACGCTGCCGTTCGCGGCCCGCGCCGGGACGGTCGCCGTCGTGGTGGCCCTGATCGTCGCCGGGGTCGTCGCAGTCACCCGCCCGGCCGCGCCGCCGCCGGATCGCGCCGCCGAGGTACCGCCGGAGCTGCGCTTGGACGCGATAGCCCCGAAGCGACCGGTGCCCACCTATCCCGCCGGGACGAGCGAAAACCCGAAGCTGCTGTTCGGCCTGGGCCCCGAGGCCCCTGCCGCGTCCCGCGAGCCGCTGTTCTACCAAGCTCCGATCGGCATGTTGACCACCTGGTACGACGATCCCGACGACCTCCCCCGGTTCGAGTCCTGGAGGCGGGACCTGCTCCCGAAGCACTACGCGGCGGGCACCGCGCTGCACCTGCTCGTGGCCCCCACCTTCGACGAGGGCGAACCGGTCGACACCCCGCGCGGACCGGGCTGCGGCCAGGCGTACCAGATGTCCCCGCGGTTCCTCGACGACATGCGCCGGTTGGCGACGTCCTTCGCCGGTGCGGAGAACGGGCCGCCGCTGTACGTGTCGATGTTCAACGGCATGGAGAAGGTCGCCTGCACCACCCACGGCTACGACAAGGACCCGGCGACGACGAACTACTACCTGGCGCTCAAGGACCGCTACCTGCAGGTTCGGCAGATCTTCCACCGGTACGCGCCGAACGCACGAGTCGCGCTGAACTGGGACGGCTGGCAGACCGACGGCTCGACTCCCGAATCGACCGCCCGCCGCGAGGCGATGGTCGATCAGTTCTCCGACGTGATGACGGTGTCGGACTTCCAGAGCTTCAACGCGTTCCAGGACGAGGACAACGCCGAAGACGTCGACCGGATGGTCGGCCGGCTCAGCCGGTACGGACCGGTGATGGTGTCGAACTTCGGGCCGGACAAGGACGGCACGGGCGCCCGCGCGCGCAGCGACTTGGAGCGCGTCTTCGCCCCCCGGCAGATCTCGAAGCTCACCGCGCAGGGCCTGTTCGCGTGGAGCTTCTGGGACCACGAGTACGTGGACGTCACGCCGGAGACCTATACGCTCGCCCGAGATGTGGTGAACCGCTACGGGCTCCGATGATCGTCGGCTTCCCCGACGCCGGGCCCGTGCGCACCCTCGGCCTGGGGAGGTCCTGTGCAGTTCCGCATGTCGCGCCGTCCGACGGCGTCCGCGTTATCCGCTCTCGTGCTGACTCCGATGCTGCTGGCCGCACCCGGCAGCGCCGCCGCCGACCCCGGCAGCGCCGCGACCCGGTTCGGCTGGGCCGGTGATCTGGTGCGGGAGGACGACTTCGACGGCGACGAACTCGGCCCCGGCTGGAACCTCTACGACGGTCCCGGCCACGCGGGCAACGGCGTCCGCTCACCGGAGCAGGTCGGCGTCGCCGACGGCGTGCTGCGCATCGACGGCACCGAGGACGGCACCACCGGCGGCGTGTCCTGGGAACCGGGACAACTGCACGGCCGGTGGGAGGCGCGGGCGAGGTACACGCCGGGAACCGCCGCGTACCACCAGGTCCTGATCCTGTGGCCGGACGCGGAGGACTTCCCGGTGGGCGGTGAGGTCGACTATTCCGAGGTGTCCGTTCCGCAGCGGCGGCGGCTGGAGTTCTTCCTGCACTACGGGGAGAACAACGACCAGGTCAGCGCCGAGCGGACCGTGGACATGACGACCTGGCACGACTACGCCGTCGAGTGGACGCCGCAGCACGTGATCGGCTACGTCGACGGGGTCGAGTTCTTCCGCTCGGAGGATCCGGAGACGATCCCGCCGCGCGCGATGCACCCCACGATCCAGCTCGACTGGTTCCCCGACGGCGGCCCGCGCGGCACCGGCGCGATGGAGGTGGATCGGATCCGGCAGTACCGGCTCTGAACCGCCGAATCCTCGGCAGGTGACGGAGATCCGGCCGGGCGGATGCTCCGAGCTCAGGCCCGCACCGGTCGCCAGCCTCCATCGTCGTCGTCGAGCCATTCCTGACCCACCGGGTCCGGCCGGGCGGTGTCGGTCAGCCACGCGGTCGCGTCCGGGTCCCAGCCCGCCAGCACCGAGGCGAGGCCGTCCTCGACGGGAACGGCGAGCCCGGCGGTTGCGAGGTAACCGGCCGCGGTGAGGTGCACGGCGTCGAACTCCCGCGCCACCGCCGACCAGCCGGGGATCACCCAGCGCCCGTCCCGGCCCGTGGCGCGGAACCAGTCGTGCCGTCGCCCGGCGGTCACCTCCAGCGGGAAGCGGCGGCAGAGCCGCGCCCACGCCTCGGGCCCGTCGATCTCGTGCACCGCCACGTCGGACGGGACCGCCACGTCGCGGACCGTCGCGCGCTCCCAGCCCATCGAGTCCTCCACGAACCGCAGGCCCGCCGGACCGAGCTCACCGAGGCGCCGCGTGGTGTGGAGCAGGTCGGCGAGCACCGGCGCGGACCACCAGCTCCCGCTGACCGGCGCGCCGAGCTCGCGGGCCCGCGCCCGGGAGCGGGCTTCGCCCTCGTCCTCGTTCTCCCGCCACCGCACCAGGTTCTCGGCCGCGGCTCCGGAGCGCGTGCGCCCCGGCGCATCGCTGAACTCCACCACGCACTGCGCGGTGGGGTCGATCCCCGCCGCCCACCAGTGCGCCGCGGCGCTCGTGGCGACCTGGGCGGCGATCCGCCCGAGCGGGGCGTGGAACTCCGGCCCGGCGATCAGGACGTCCCCGCCGTCCGGTTCCTGCCAGTAGCGCGCGCGGTCGACCGCCGCCGCCAATGCGTGCGCCAGTTCCCGCTCGCCGGGTTCGCGCAGCGGCACGTCCACCAGCAGCTCGGCGACCTCACCGGGAGTCGGGTGCGGCCTGGGCAGGTCGGCTCCGGGGCCGAAGAGGACGCCCGCCTCACCACGGGCCAGATCGAGGTCGTACGTCGCGTAGAAGGCCGCGCGGTGGAGGGCGATGCCTTCCGGTGTGCCTTGCCCCAGCACCCGCGCCAGCTCGAAGCACAGCCGACGCCCGCGCGGACCCGCGAGCAGCACGTGCGGTTCGATCGACATAGGTTCCCCCTCCCGCGATCCGAGGCGCGTGCAGCAGAACACGCGAAAACCCGTCCCCGCCACGAAATTTCGCAGCGGTACGGCTGAGCGTCGACGAGGACCCGCCCGGTCATGCGCGGTCGCCTGCGCCGCGAGCCAGGAAACCGGTCCCGCACCGTCGCCGGTGGGCTAAGCTGCGCGACGATGACCACCGGGATGGCCACGTGCCGCGCACAGATCGGTGACCCGGTGCTCCGCTGAGCGCCGCGGGGACCGGCACGGTCCCGCCGATCGAACGAGGACTTCGCGCCACCGCACGAGGTCCGCCTCCGTCGTGTCGTTCGCAGTTCCGACGAAACGACCACGACAGGACGGATTCATGGCCACCAGGACCTTGCAGATTCCCACCACCGACGGCCGGGCCGAGGCTTTCGCCGCGTTCCCCGATGACGGCGAGCGGCACCCGGGAGTGCTGATGTACATGGATGCCTTCGGCATCCGCCCCGCGCTGCGGCAGCTGGCCGTCGAACCGGCCGAGCACGGGTACTACGTGCTCGTGCCCCACGTCTTCTACCGCCACGGCCCGGTACCCGTCGTCGAACTCCCCGACCACATCGGAGGTGAGGACCGGGACGCGCTCATCGGCCGGCTGATGCCCTTGATCGAACTGCACACGACCGATCGCGTCCTCAGCGATGCCGACGCCTACCTCCGGTTCCTCACCACCGGCCCGAAGTCGTCGCCGGTCCGGTCGCGGTGACCGGCTACTGCATAGGCGGCCTCCTCGCGATGCGCACCGCGTCGGCGCACCCGGACGAAGTAGCCGCCGTCGCCGGATTCCACGGTCCCGTCGTCGCCGACGGACCTGACGGCCTGCGCCGCATGCTCGCCACGATCACCGCCCAGGTCCACCTCGGCCACGCCGAATCCGACCTGACGCCCGACGATCTCGACGAGCTCAGCCGGACGCTGGAGGCCGCGGGGCTCGACCACACCTCCGAGATCTACCCCGGAACGCTCCACGGCTTCACCATGTCCGACACCGACGCCTTCGACCCCGCCGCGATGCAACACCACTGGGACCGCCTGCTCCCGCTCCTCGACCGCGCGCTGACCGACGGCTGAGGGTTCCGCTCGCCGCCGGATTCGCCGCCCGCACCCTGACCTGCGCGCGGACGGCGAATCCGGCGTGGCGGCTCCCGCGTCGGCGGCCGGTCGCCGCTGACGGCCCGAGCACCAGCCCCTGCGCTCGATCAGTCCGCCGCTGTCCGCGGCTCTGCGAGCGAACCCGCAGATGTCGGCTCCCGGGTGCGCCGGGTGTCGGAGCTGATCAGCGCGCCGGTCGGAAAAAATCGGTGCGAACGCGGGGCGCGGCCGGTTACAGTGCTCTCATGTCCAACTCCCGGATCTACTAGCTCACGGGCACACCACCGCAGTACGAGTGTGTCCTGAGTCAGATCCGGAGAGTACTTCAGTGATCACGGTTAGTGATGTATCCGTGCGCGTCGGCGCACGCCTGCTTCTCGACCACGTCGACTTCCGCGTCTCGCCCGGCGACAAGATCGGGCTGGTCGGGCGCAACGGAGCGGGCAAGACCACGCTCGCCACCGTCCTGTCCGGTGCCACCGCACCCGCTTCCGGCGCGGTCGAACGCACCGGGTCCGTCGGCTACCTGCGGCAGTCGTCCGTACCGGAGGGGCGCGGCGAGACCGTCGCCGAACGCATCCTGTCCACCCGCGGCATGGACGAAGCCGTCCGCGACATGCGCGCCGCCGAAGCGGCGATGGCCGAGGCCGACGGCACCGAGCTGGCGAAGGCGATGAACGCCTACGCCCGCGCCGAAGATCGGTTCCTCGCTCAGGGCGGCTACGCCGCGGAAGCGGACGCGGCTCAACTGGCAGCACACCTCGGCCTGGACGAGGACGTGCTCGAACAACGGTGGGACGCGCTCTCCGGCGGACAGCGCAGGCGCGTTGAACTGGCCGGACTGCTGTTCGCCGGGCACGACACGCTGCTGCTCGACGAACCGACCAACCACCTCGACGCGGACTCGGTGGCCTGGCTGCGCCGGTTCCTGCTGGACCACACCGGTGGATTCGTGCTGATCAGCCACGACGTGTCGCTGCTCGAAGCGACGGTGAACCGGGTGTTGCACCTCGACGCGCAGCGCAGCACGATCGACGTCCACAACGTCGACTGGGCCACCTACCAGGCCCAGCGCGACACCGACGCCCGGCGGCGACGGCGCGAACGCCTCAACGCGCGGCGGAAGGCCGAGTCGCTGCGCGCGCAGGCCGCGAAGATGCAGAGCAACGCCAAAACCGCCGCCAGCGCCAAGAACATGGTGCGCAGGGCAGAACGGATGCTCGCCGAGACCGAACCGGAACGCCGCGACGACAAGGTGGCCCGGCTCCGGCTCCCCGACCCGCCACCGTGCGGCAGGACTCCGCTGACCGCGGACGGCGTCTCCAAGGGCTACGGCTCGCACGAGGTGTTCACCGGCGTCGACGTCGCCGTGGACCGGGGCGCCCGGATGGCGATCCTCGGCCTCAACGGTGCGGGGAAGACGACGCTCCTGCGCATCCTCGCCGGGCGGGTGCACCCCGATTCCGGGCGGGTGCGTCACGGCGCCGGCGCGCGCGTCGGGTACTACGCGCAGGAGCACGAGACGCTCGACGGCGACCGGACGGTGCTGGCGAACCTCACCGCCGCGGCCCCGCACCTCGAGCACGGGGAGGCGCGGAGGGTGCTCGGTTCCTTCCTGTTCTCCGGCGACGACGCGGAAAAACCGGCGCGGGTGCTCTCCGGCGGGGAGAAGACCCGGTTGGCCCTGGCAGCGCTGGTGTGCTCGCGGTCGAACGTGCTGCTGCTCGACGAACCGACGAACAACCTCGATCCCGCTTCCCGCGCCGAGATCCTTCGCGCCATCGCGAGCTACCGGGGTTCGATCGTGCTCGTCACCCACGACGACGGCGCCGTCGAAGCGCTGCGCCCGGAACGCGTCCTGCTGCTGCCGGACGGCACCGAGGACCTCTGGCACGACGAGTACCGCGACCTCGTCTCGCTCGCCTGACCGATCCCCTCGTTCCGAAGTGGACGATCCGGTCGCCGTCGCGCGCCCGGATGCCGTCGCCGAACGCACCTCACCGCGATCCCCCCTGTTCCCACTCATCGGAGGACCGATGTCCCACTACCGGTTTTTCGCCCACGACACCTCCCGCGCGACCACGTGCGCCGCGCCGCGCTGCACGACGCCCCGGCCGCTGGACTCCACCGCCCGCTGGAAGTTCTGCTCCACCGCGTGCAGGCAGGCGTCGTACCGCGCCCGCCACCGCGACGGCGAGATCGACACGGCCGCCGCGGTGCAGGCCCTCGACGACGAGGTGGGCGACGCGATGCGGTCGCTGCTCGACGCCGTGCTGCGCGGGCACCGCGAACTCGGCGATCCGTCCCGGCCGAAGACGGAGGCCGTGGCGGACCTCGTAGCACGAGCCCAGCGGGTCACCGACGCCGCCGTGACCCGCGACCGCGCGGCGGGGTTCTCCTGGGCGGACATCAGCTCCTGGCTGGGAATCACGTTCGCGACGGCCCGGCGGCGCTACGGCCCGCGCACGGCGGAGAACCTCATCCGGTTCCGCACCTCGACGCGCCAGGACACCGCGAGCTGATCCCCCGCACCGCGACCGAGGACGCCGCCGCGGGGCCCGGCACCCCCGGGCCCCGCGGGCACGACCTCAGCGCGGGCGGATCGCGGAGATGACGGGCAGCACGCCGCCTTCGCTGTACCCGACGTGCTCCACTTCGAGCCCCGCCTCGGCCAGCTGGGACCGGGTGTCGGCCTCGGAGACGAAGTTCAGGTACTTCGCCTGGATGATGTCGCCGAACAACGCGAGCTCACGACGCAGATCGTGCTCGGCGATGCCGTAGCGCTGCCACTCCCCGGCCCGTTCCGGCGCCTCCCACGGCGGCGGGGGCGGCGGGGTGAGGAAGCTCAGCAGCAGCCGGCCACCCGGGCGCAGCGCCCGCGCGAAGTTGCGGTACAGCTCCACCAGCCTGCCGGGATCCGGCTCGTACATGTTGAGCCCGTTGCTGACCAGCAGGTCGAACTCCGAATCGATGCCGAGCTCCCACGCGTCGGCCAGCACCACGTCGGTCCGGTCGCCCAGCCCGCGGCTCTTCGCGTTCTCCGCGGCCAGGGCCAGGGATTCCTCATCGATGTCGATGCCGACGAGGCGGGCGCCGGGGGCGTCACCGTAGTCCTGGCGCACCAAGTCGTCCATCACGCCGCACGGGACGGACGCCAGCACCGCGCCATCGGTGATCGATCGCGCGATCTCCGCCCGGAAGCGGTGGTAGCGCTCGCGGGCTCCGGACAGCAGCGAGCGGTTCAGCAACCAGAACTCGGTGTCCGACTCGGTGGGGGTGCCCGGCTCGTAGCGGAAGATGTACGAGGTCCAGTAACCGTTCAGACCCTGGTTGCGCAGCAGGAAGCGCCCCAGTGGGAACTCCTGCAACCCGGCCAGCACCGCCAGCTCTTCGTCGAGGTCCAGGATCAGCCGATCCGCGGAGCGCAGCCGCCGTTCCACGGTGGCGGCCAGTTCGGACAGCGCGGCGGCGTCCTCCGAGCCGGATCCGGGACGGTGCGAAATGGTCGAACTCATCAGATCTCCCAGCCGATCTTGCGGAAACTGGAGCGGACGGCGGGGTGCTCGAGCATCCCCGCCTTGCCGAAGGCGCGCAGCACGTTCTGCACGATCGGCATGTCCGTGGTGACGTCGAAACCCGCGTACAGCTCACCGATGGAGCGCTCCGCCCGTTCGCGGTCGCCGAGCACGCTCTCCAACAGCTGCGCGTTGAACCGCTTCTCGGACTCCAAGGACAAGTACAGCTTCACGAACTCCCCCATCAGGGAGCCGATGGCCTCGCGGAAGTCCTCGGGCACCTCGGCCCACAGGTACTTCATCAGGTCGAGGAAGAAGGCGTAGTGCCGCGACTCGTCGTTCATGTGGTCGTTGACGTAATAGCGGATGGACGGGTGCACGTCCTTGCTGTCGAAGAATTCGACGAGTTCCCGCACCAGCGTCGTCTCGAAGCAGCAGTTCGCCAGAATCTCGAACACGTCGTGGTACTGCGGTTCGAGCCGTTTCTTGATCTCGGCGACTGCGTGCTGCGAATCGGAGGTGGGGAAGTCGAACTCGCCCAGGTCCGGGTACTGCTCCCGCAACTGCATGATGAGGTCTTGCGCGATGTAGACGTGGTAGTACTCGTCGATCACGATCGAGTAGGTGTTGAGCTTGACCTCGGGCCCGAACTCGACCGGGAGGTCCGAGTAGAGGACCTTCGTGCAGGCCGAGACGATCTCCTTGATCTCCAGGTTCACGATGTCGTGCAAGTACTTGAAGAACGACTGGATGAGGATCCGTTCCTTCGCCTCCTCCCCCAGCGCCGCGACGGTCGCGTCCAGCAGCAGCGGCTGGCGGTCCTCCGGGAAGAAGTACCCGGTCTGGGTGAAGTCGATGGTCTTGCGGGGCCGGGTGCGCACCGAGCCGCGCGCCTCCCAGCGGGCCACGTAGTCCGGCCCCAGGCTGCGCAGCCGCGTGTCGTGCGCGGCGGTCTCGTCGATAGTGGTCATGGTTCACCTTTCTCGCGGAATGCGATTCGGCCGGCCCCGCGCTCGTGCCGGGGCCCGTGCTTCGCGGGCCCCGGCACTGACGGGAGGGCTCAGCTCGGTTCGGGGACCTTCTCGGTTCGCGCGTCCAGCAGTCGTCGCCCGGACAGCGCCAGCGGCGCGGCGATGAGGACGGCGACGAGCATCACGGCGGCGGGCACGACCGCGGTGCCGGTGAACAGGCCGCTGGAGACACCGGTCAGGACGGTCACCAGCAGGGCCCGCGAGCTCATCGTCAGGGAGGAGGCGGCCCCGCCGAGTTCGGGGACGACCTCCATCGACCGGCCGAACACCACGGGGTAGCAGATGGCGAAACCGACGCAGAACAGCATGATCGACACCGTCGTGGCCACCGCACCACCGCCGATCAGCAGGAACAGCACGACTCCCGCGAGCGCCACGCCGAAGCTGATGCGCACGGTGGACTCCGGGCCGCCGAGCAGCGGGATCACCTTCGTCGCCAGCATGCTCGGGATGGCGAACGAGGCCACGATCAGCAGCAGGTGCAGGGCGAACTCCAGCGTCGAAAGCCCGAACGCACCGACGTAGAGGAACGAGCTGGAGGCGATGAACACCATGTACGAGGCGAACAGCAGGCTCGGCACCAGCGACGTCGCCACGAACAGCCCGCTGCCGAGCAGCCTGCGGTAGTCGCCGACGACCTTCCGGGCGCCGCTGCGGTCCAGCTGCCCCTTCGTCTCGGGCAGGAACAGCGCCACCAGCAGCAGGCCGAGCGCGGTGACGGCGAAGACGACGAGGTAGTTGCCGCGCCACCCGATCGTGCGGTTGACCAGGCCGCCCAGCGGAGGGGCGATCGTCATCAGGATGGACATCGCGGCGTTGGTCATGCCGAACATCGCCATGGCGCGCTCACCGCGGTAGAGGTCGCTGATGATGACGAACACCAGGACCACCGACGTGCTCGCGCCGATCCCCTGCACGAACCGCGCGGCGAGCAGGAATTCGATGCTCGGGGCGATCGCGCAGCCCAGCGCGCCGACGAGCATGATCGAGTTGCCGATGAGCATGACGCCGCGCCTGCCGAACCGGTCCGAGAGCGGACCGTAGACGAGCGCGCCGAGGCAATAACCCAGGAAGTTCAGGGTGATGGTCAGCTGCACGACCGAGCCCGCGACGCCGAGCTCGCGGGCGATGTCCGGGAAGCTCGGCACGGACATGTCGATTTCGATGATGGTGCCGATCAGGGTGACGACCAGCAGCGCCGGGAGGTACTTCCCGGGTGTGGGCCGGGTTTCTTCAGTCATTGTTCCGCTTCTCACGAGGGGACTGCGTTCACGACGTTCTCGAAGAATTCACCCCACTGCCGCGCGCATTCCTCGGGCTCCTCCAGATGCGCCATGTGTGACGCATTTGGGATTACCGTAACGCGAGCGTCCGAAAATCCCCGAGAATGCGCACGACACACCTTGGGCGAGGTGAAATCGTGTTCGCCGCACGTTAGCAGAACGGGAATACCCAACTCGGACAACCGGTCGGACCGGTGATAGGAGCGCAGATTTCCCGATACCTGGAATTCGGTCGGGCCCCACATCGCGTCGCGCACGGTGGTGCTCGCCGCCGCCGAGCCGTGCGCCAGCACGTCCGGCCACGGCAGCCGCCTGCACAGGTACCGCTCGGCGAAGTGCAGCATCGCGTCCGCCTGCTCCGCGCCGCCCGGAACGCCCCGCACGACCGCGCTGATCGCCGAGGACACCCGCGGCGGCATCCGCATCAGGAGGTCCTGCATCTCGCGCTCGTGGCGCCGGACGCTGAGCACCGGCGAGTGCAGCACCAAGGAGGCGAGTCCGGGCTCCCCGCGCAGCGCGAGATCGCAGGCGATCATGGTGCCGAAGGAGTGCGCGTACAGGTGGAAGCGGTCGAACCGGTGGGCGCGCACCACCTCCGCGAGCTCGTCGACGAACCGGGGCAGCCGCCACAGTTCCGGGTCGTCCGGGCGATCCGATCGCCCGCAGCCGAGCTGGTCGTAGACCAGCACCGGGTGCGCGGGGAGCAGATCGGCCACCGGCCGCAGGTAGTCGTGCGGAGTGCCCGGTCCACCGTGCACCACCACGACCGGGACTCCCGCGGCGCCGGGGTTGAGCAGCTCGCTCCACACCCGGCCGCCCGGCACCGCGATCCGCTCCCCCACGCCCGCTTCCGCACCGTGCCCGATCATCGAGTCCTCCCCAATCCTTCGGCGATGGTCGCCACGTGCGGCATCGCGTTCATGCTCAAGTGGTTCCCCGGCACCGGGACGTGCCGCCATCCGCCGCGGGCCAGCTCCCGCCAATGCCGGTCCTGGCCCGCGGGGAAGTCCGGGATCTCCTCCTGGTGCGAGAAGAACACGACATCGCCCCCGTACGGCCGGGGGACGTAGCGGTGCATCGCCTCGTTGTGCCTGCACCAGGTCTCCAGGTACCGGGGAAGGAACTCGGCGGCCAGCATCTCCTCGAACACCGTTCCGCGCGCCGACCGGGCCAGGTGGTCGATCTTGTCCTGCAGGCCGTCCAGGGCTTCGACCTCGGCGAGCGGGAAGATCTCCGGCGGCAGCCCGTAGCGCACCAGGTAGTGCAGGATCTCCACCTCCGACATCCGGTCCGGCAAGTGCCCGTGCGCGGGGCTGTCGATCAGCACCGCCTCGGGCGCGCAGCCGGTGCGCCGGAACACCAGCTGGGCCATCTCGTAGGCCACGATGCCGCCGAACGACGCCCCGCCCAGCCGGTACGGCGGTTTGAGGCCCAGCTCGTCGAGCATGTCCACGTAGGACTCGGCCATCCGCTCGATGGTGTCGAACTCGGCCAGCCCGTCGAGCATGGGAGACCGGATCACGAACACCGGCTGGTTCTCGGGCAGGCATTGCGCCAGCTCCCGGTAGAAGTACACGTCGCCGCCGACCGGATGCACCAGCACGAGCGGCGCGACCAGGTCCGGGTCGCCCTGCTTGACGCGCACCACCGATCTGGCAGGTGCCCGTTCCGGGGACTGCCCGCGCAACTGCTCCAGCAGTGCGGCCGGCGTGTGGCGCGGCAGCGCCATGAACTCGAGGCGACGACCGGTGCCGCGCTCGATCCGCGCCACCAGCTGCACCGCCGCGAGCGAGTCGCCGCCCTGCTCGAAGAAGTCGTCCTCCGGACGCACCCCGGTCACTCCCAGCACCGCTCGCCAGGCCTCGTCGACGACGGTGTCGATCCCGCCCGCCCCAGCCGGGGCCGCCACCGCTTCAGCGCGGGCGGGACCACGCCCGATCCAGTGCTCGGTGCCGTCGAAGGCGTAGCCGGGAAGGCGAACCCGGTCGGCCGGGCCGAGTTCGAACAGGGCGTCGGCGTCGATCGCCGTCCCCGCCGCGTGCGCAGTGCCGAGCACGGCCAGCGCGGTGCGGTGCTCGTCGGCGCGTCCGGGCATGGCCGCGATCGCCGGTGCACCTGCCCGGCGGGGGTTCTTGCGGGCGAACCGGGTCAACGCCCGGCCGGGTCCGACCTCCACCAGCAGCGCGTCCCCCACCACGTCCGAGTCGTGCAGGCGGTCCAGCCCGGCGGCGAAGGCGACCTGCTCGCGCAAGTGCCGAACCCAGTACGGCGACCGCGTCACCTCGTCCGGGTCCGCCCAGTCACCGGTCAACCCGGACACGAACGGCGTTTCCGGGTGGTGCGCATCGACCCCGTCGAAGGCCTTCTCGAAGTCGGCGAGCACCGGGTCCAGCAGCCGCGAGTGGAAGGCCCGCTCAACGGACAGCCGCTTGGCCGCGACACCGCGCTGCGCGAGCACCGCCGCGCACCGCTCGATCGCGTCGACCGTCCCGGACAGCACGCAGCTGTCGGCGTCGTTGACGGCGGCGAGGTCCACACCGTGCTCCTCCGCCCGCACCTCTTCGGCGGGCAGCGGAACGGCGAGCATCGCGCCCGGTTCGGTCGCGGCCATCGCCCGTGCTCGCGCGCACACCAGCCGCAGCGCGTCCGGCAACGAGAAGACTCCCGCCAGGCAGGCCGCCACGTACTCGCCCAGGCTGTGCCCGAGCATCGCGGCGGGGCGCAGTCCCCAGGACAGCAGCAGCTTCGCGAGCGCGTACTCGACGACGAACAGCGCGGGCTGGGTGAACAGCGGTTCGTGCACCCGCGCGGTGCGCCCCAGCAGGTCCTGCTCGTCCACTCCGGGGAACGCTTCCCGCAGCAGCGCCGCGCATTCGTCCACGGCGGCCTTGAAGGCCGGTTCGGCGTCGTAGAGACCGGCGCCCATTCCTTCGTACTGGGCACCTTGGCCGGGGAAGAGGAAGACCGCAGGTCGTCCCTCCCGCGCCGGCACGCACTCGTCCACCGGCCGGTCGAGCGCTTCGAGCAGCGCGGAGCGATCGGCTCCCACGACCACCCTGCCGAACTCGAACCGACGCCTCGCCGCCACCAGCGTGTAGCCGACCCGACCCAGGTCCGCCTCGGGCTCCTCGACCAGGTGCGCCGCCAAGGCGCGCGACTGCCGCTGCACGGCATCCGGGGTTCGGCCCGACAACACCAGCAGGTTCCTGGTGCCGCCGGACTCCGTCCGCCGCGCGGGAGCCGGTGCCTGCTCCAGGACGACGTGGGCGTTGGTGCCCCCGATGCCGAAGGAGCTGACCCCGGCCCGGAGCAGGTCGCCCTGCCACGTCCGATGTTCGGTGCCGATGGTGAAACCGCTGCCGTCGAGCTCCAGCGCCGGGTTCGGCTCGCGGTGGTGCAGCGTCGGCACCAGTTCGCGCTTCTCCAGGCACAGCACGGCTTTGATCAGGCCTGCGATACCGGAGGCGGCGTCGAGGTGGCCGATGTTGGTCTTCACGGCGCCGAGCACGCAGTTCGGCCCGGTGGCGCCGCCGCCGAACGCGGCGCGCAGCCCGGCCAACTCGATCGGATCGCCCAAGGCAGTGCCGGTGCCGTGCGCTTCGACGTAGCCGATCGTGGCCGGATCGACCCCCGCCCGACGGTGCGCCGCCCGGATCACCGCCGTCTGCCTGCGAGCGCTGGGGGCGGTGTAGCCCACCTTGTCGTGCCCGTCGTTGTTGATCGCCGAACCCTTGATCACCGCGCGCACCGGGTCGCCGTCGGCGAGGGCCCGCGCCAGCGGTTTGAGCACCACCAGGCCGACTCCCTGACCCTCGACGGTGCCCCCTGCCCCGGCGTCGAACGCACGGCAGTACCCGTCCGGGGAGAACACCATGCCTTCCTGGTGCAGGTAGCCCTCGGTGCCGAGCTTGCCGATCGACACCCCGCCCGCGAGCGCCACGTCGCAGTCCCCCACCAGCAGCGCCGACGCGGCTTGGTGCACCGCGACCAGCGACGACGAGCACGCCGTCTGCACAGTGACGGCCGGTCCGGTCAAGTTCAGGCGGTAGGCGGTCTTGGTGGGCAGGAAGTCGGATCGGTTGTGGATCATCGCCTGGTACTCACCGGCGGGGTCCAGCGGCGCCAGCGCCGGGCGGACGTGTTCGTCCAGGTAACCGTTGTGCCCCACCCCGGCGAACAGGCCGACGCTGCCGCCGTCACCGCGCGGATCGTGGAACGCGTCCTCCAGCGCGTGCCAGGCGCACTCCAGGAAGACCCGGTGCTGCGGGTCCATGATCTCGGCTTCCCGCCGGGAGAAGCCGAAGAACGCGGCGTCGAACCCGGCGATGTCGCGCAGCCTGCTCTGCGCGGGCACGTAGTCGGGGTGGTCGAGCACGTCGGCGGCCACCCCCGCCGCGCGCAGCCCTTCGAGGTCGTGCCGGACGATCGACTCGTGCCCGGCTGCGAGGTTGCGCCAGAACTCGTCGACGTCGTCAGCGTCGGGGAAGCGGCAGGCCATGCCGATCACGGCGATGTCCTGGTCCGCCACCGGAATCGCGACATCAGCAGAATCGTCCACTTCGGACTGACCGATGAGGTGCGCGGCGAGCTCGGCGATCGTCGGATGGGTGAACAGGTCGTTGAGCCGGACCCTGCCGCGCAGCGGTTCGGCGAGCCTGGCGTGCGCCTGGGTCAGCAGCACCGAGTTCCCCCCGAGGTCGAAGAACCGGTCGTGCACGCCGACCCGCTCCTGTCCCAGCACCTCCTGCCACGCGCGGGCCAGCTCGGCTTCCACCTCACCGCGCGGGGCGACCTGCCGGGCCGCGGACTCCGCACCGGGCACCGGCAGCGCGAGCACGTCGAGCTTCCCGCTGTAGGTCAGCGGGATCTCGTCCAGCGCGACGAGCGCCGAGGGCATCGCGTGCGGCGGCAGCAGCTCCGCCAAGTGCCGCTGCAACGCCTCCTGCTCGACGTCTCCCTCGACCGCGGACACGTAGTAGGCGACCAGCCGTGCCGCCGCCGGAGCGCCCTCCGGGGAGACCACCCGCGCCACGCCGTGCCGCACGGCCGGGTGCGCGGACAGCGCCGCCTCCACCTCGCCGAGGTCGATTCGATGGCCCCGCAGCTTGACCTGGCCGTCGCCCCGGCCGAGGAACTCCAGTTCGCCGTCGCCGAGCCACCGCACGAAGTCCCCGGTGCGGTACAGCCGGTGCCCGTCGACGAACCGCCGCGCGGTCAGCTCCGGATCACCGGTGTAGCCGTGCGCGAGCCCGGTGCCGCCGATGTGCAGTTCGCCCACCGCCCCGACGGGCAGCGGCATCCCGCCCCGGCCGAGCACGTGCGCCTGCTCACCCGGCAGCGCGCGGCCGATGCTCACCGGTTCGGTCCCGCCGAGCTCGCCGCGATAGGTCCGCGAGGTCGACCAGATCGTGGTCTCGGTCGGCCCGTAGACGTTGACGACCTCGGTGAAGTGCTCCAGCGCGACCGCCAGCAGGTGCCGTTCCAGCTTCTCGCCGCCCACCAGCAACCGCGTCCCGGTGGTGCGCCGCAGGACCCGGCGCTTCATCTCCAGCAGGCTCGGAGTCATCTGGACGAAGTCCAGGCCCGCGCAGTCCAGTTCGGGGATCATCGGGTCCGCCAGCACGATGCAGCCGCCGGTGAGCAGCGTCAGCCCGTACTCCAACCCGAAGATGTCGAAGACGTGGTTGGTCATGCTGCACGTGCGCAGCGGACCGGAATCCGCGAAGTGCCGCCTGCGAACGGCTTCCACCGTGCTGGTCACCGCGCGGTGCCCCACGACCACGCCCTTCGGGTCGCCGGTGCTGCCGGAGGTGTGCAGCACGTAGGCCGGCTCATCGCCGGTCATCGGCTTCTCCCGGTCGGCGGCGTCCTCCCGGCCGAGCCGCGCTGCGGTGTCCGGGTCGTCCATCACGACCGCGACCAGCTCCGGCCACCGCCGCGCGACGCGGTCGGCGTGGCGCAGTTCGGTCAGCACGCCCCGCGCACCGCTGCCGGTGACCATGCGGTCGATCCGAGCATCGGGGTAGCTCGCGTCGACGGGGATGTAGGCCCCACCGGACTTGAGCACCGCCAGCAGTCCGATGATCAGTCGTGGTCCGCGATCGAGCAGCAGCAGGACGCGCTCGCCCTCGCCCGCAATGCTCTCCAGATGCCGCGCGAGCCGGTTCGCCTCGGCGTTGAGGTGCGCGTAGCTCAGCACCCGCCCGTCCTGCTCCACCGCCGGGGCGTGCGGGGACCGGGCCGCGTGGAGCTCGAAACCCCGGTGCAGCAGGGGATGCGCGGGTTCGGCGGAACCGGTGTCGTTCCACTCCGCTTGCCGCGCCACGTCGGACTCGTCGGTCAGGTCGAGCCCGTCGGCCGCCGCGTCCGGAGCTTCCGCGAACCGGGTGAGCACCGATTCGACCCCGCGCAGCAACCGGCGGGCGGTCTCCGGCTCGATCAGCTCACCCGCGAAGTCCAGCACGAGCGAGACGTCCTCCGCGTCCTCCACGACGGACAGAACCAGCGGGTAGTCGCGCTTCTGGTGGCGGAAGCGGAAGACCGGGCGCAGGTCGGATTCGTCGGCCGCGGAAGCCGGGTAGTTCTCGTAGATGAACAGCGCGTCGAACAGCCGCCTGCCCGCTGGTTGCAGCGCCGCGAGGTCGACCGCGCTGCGCGCGTTGGCCTCCTGCACCGAATCCTGGACAGCGCGGATCTCGTCGAGCACGGTGCCGGTGCCGTCGTGGCGCACCACCAGCGGCACGGTGCTCAGGAACAGGCCGACGGCCTCGTCGATGCCCGCCACCGGCAGATCGCGCCCCGCGAGCACCGTGCCCACGACGGTGGTGGTGCTGTTGCCGTAGGTGGCCAGCAGCCGGTGCCACGCGTGCTGCAGGACCGCGTTGAACGTGACCCCACCGCTCGCCGCCGCGCCGCGCGCCTTCCGGACCAGGTGCGCGTCGAGCACCTGCGTCTCCTGGCGCTGGTCCTCGACCTGCGAACGGGTGCCGAGGTCCACGTGCCGCTGCTCCGGTCGCAGCAGGCCGCCGAGATCGCACGGTTCCCCGGCGCCTCGCACCTGGTCGCGCCAGTACGCGTCGTGCGTTCCGACCGCCCGGCTCAGGTACCGGTGCCCGGCGGGCGCGTGGTCGGTCGGCTGCGGCACCGGATCGCCGTCGCGCAAGGCGCGGTGAGCGGCGTGCACGGCGTCGACCAGCAGTGGACTGCTCCACCCGTCGAGGATCGCGTGGTGGGTGTTGAGCAGGCAGGTGAACCGGCGGTCGGAGAACCGGAACAGCCGCACCCGGAACAAGCCCGGGGTGCCGAGGTCGTACGGGACGCCCCGGTCTTCGGCGAGCAGGTCGTCGAACGCCCGCTGCGGATCGGGGTGCCCGGTGAGGTCGTGGTAGCGCCAGTCCACCTCGGCGTGCCCGGCCACCACCTGCACCGGCCGGTGCCGCCAGTCGAAGAACGTGCGCAACGCGCCGAACGAACGCTGCGCTGATTCCCACGCCCGGCGCAGCAGGTCCGGGTCCAGGTCCGCGTCGTAGTCCCACACCGCCTGCACCCGGTAGGCGTCGTCGCTGTCGCCGTGCCGCATCGCGTGCGCCAGCAACCCCTGCTGCAGGCCCGTCGCGGGCAGCACGTCGTCGAGCTCCCGCTCGTCCTGCAGCCGGTCCAGCTGCGACTGCGGCAGGACGCCGTCCACATCGCTGGCGGTGAGATAGGCGCGCTGCCGATCGGCGACGGCGGCGACCAGGTCGGTGAGCCGCCGTTCGAAGGCCCGGGCCAGCAGTGCGCTGTCCGCGTCCGGCAACCGGACGCCCAGGCGGAACCGCAACCGCCCCCCGGCGACCAGGCCGGCCAGGTTCACCGCGTACGGCAGCGCGTTGTCCGGGTGCATCGCCCGCCCGGCGGGTTCGTCGGTGATCCGCCAGTGCTCGCCGGCTCCGTCGTCGACCTGGCCGAGGTAGTTGAAGCACACCGGCGGCAGCGGGCGCTGGTAGCCGACCACGGTCCCGTAGTCGATGCCGTTGCCGGGCACGGAGCGCAACGACTCCTTGACGTCGATCAGCGTGTCCACCGCGGTGCCCGCGGTGCGCAGCACGAAGGGGTGCAGCGACGTGAACCAGCCGACGGTGCGGGTGATGTCGAGGTCGTCGGCGAGGTCCTCGCGGCCGTGGCCTTCCAGCACCACGCCGTGCTCGGTGGCGCCGGTCAGCTCGGTCAACGCCCCCGCGAACGCGGCCAGCAGCAGCTCGTGCACACCGGTGCGTAGGAAGCGCGGGCAGTCGTGCAGCACGCGGCGGGTCAGCTCGCGATCGAATTCGAGCTCCAGCTCGACCGGCTCGCGCACCGGACGCAGCGCATCCGGCACCGGAACGACCACGTCGTCCCAATAGGACGATTGCGACTCCTGCGCGTCGGCCCGGTCGGCCAGCGCACGCGCCCACTGCCGGGTGCTGGTGGGTTTCGGACCGAGGTCCGCGCCCGCGCAGGCCGCGCGGAGGTCGTCGACGAGGATGCGCCAGCTCACCGCGTCCACGGCGATGTGGTGCACCGCGAGGAACAGCCGGTGGCCGCCGTCGGCGTACCCGTGCAGGCGACCGACGGCCAGCAGCGGGCCGCGGGCCAGGTCGAAGTCGGACTGCCAATCGGTGAGCACCTCGTCCAGCGCTCGGCGGAACCCGTCCGTGCCTTCCGCATCGGGCAGCGAGCGCACGTCGAGCTCGCGGATCGCCGGGACCACCACGTTCCCGTCGTAGCGGTAGCCGTCCGCCGATTCCCGCATCCGCAGCGCGTCGTGCCTGCCGAGCACGACGGCCACCGCGTCGCGCAGCGCGCCCTCGTCCAACTCGGGGGTGCTGATCAGGAAGGACTGGTTCCAGTGGTGCGGTTTGGTGAAACCCTGCGCGGCGAACCACGAGTGGGCGGGCAGCGGCGGGACTGCACCGTCGAGCACGCCCTGCTCCGCACGGAGCTCGCGCCGCGCGGCGCCCGGGAGGACCTGCTCGCAGAAGCCTTCGATCGTGCGGTGCGCGAACACCTCGCGCACGCCCACCGAAACCCCCAGTTCGCGGCGCAACCGGCTCGTCATGCGGATCGCGACGATGCTGTCCACTCCGGCCCGCAGCAGGTCGTCGCGGATGCCGAGCCGCGCGGCCGGCACACCCAGCACTTCGGCCCACAGGTCGCGCAAGCGGGCCTGCGCGGCGGTGCGCGGCGCGACGTGCGCGGCGGCGGCAGGGGCTTCCGGTTCCGGCAGGGCCGATCGGTCCAGCTTGCCGTTCGCGCTCAACGGCGGTTCGGCCAACCGCAGCAGCTGTTCGGGCACCATGTAGTCCGGCAGCCGCTCGGCCAGCAGCGCGCGCAGTTCCGCGGCGTCCACCGGCTCGGGCGCGACGTAGTAGCCGATGAGGGCCTGCGCCGCGCCGATGCCGCGGACGACCGCGACGGCCTGGTCGATGCGCGGATGCCGGACGAGGGCGCTTTCGACCTCGCCCAGCTCCACGCGGTACCCGTTGAGCTTCACCTGGAAGTCGGTGCGCCCCAGGAACTCCATCCACCCCGAACGCGACCACCGTCCGAGATCGCCCGTCCGGTACAGCCTGCCCAGCACCGGGTGCTCCACGTACCGGGACGCGGACAGCTCGGGATCGCCCCAGTACCCCAGCGCCACGCCCGCCCCACCGATGTGGATCTCACCGGGCACGCCGACCGGTGCGGGGTCTCCCGCCGCGGTGAGCACGTGCATGCGCTGCCCTGGCATGGCCACGCCGTAGGGGATGCTGGTCCACTCCGGGTCGACCGCGCCGATCTCGAACCAGACCGACCAGATGCTGCCCTCGGTGGCCCCGCCCAAGCTCACGACCTCCGACTCCGGGCGCAGGGCCCGGATGCGGTCCGGCAGGCTCGTGGGGATCCAGTCGCCGCTCATCAGCACCAGGCGCAGCGGTTCGAGCGGTTCCGCCTCGTCCACCAGCAGCCCTGCCAGTTGCGGCACGGTGTTCCACACCGTGACCTCGTGCCGCCGGACCAGCTCGGCCCAGTGCGCCGGGTCCTTCGCGCGCCGCTGTTCGGGGAACACGACGGCGCCGCCCGCGGCGAGCAGCCCGAACACGTCGTAGACCGACAGGTCGAAGCTCAGCTCCGAGACCGCGAGCGCTCGGTCGCCCGACCCGATGCCGAACCGCTCGTTGACGGCCAGCACCGTGTTGAGCGCCCCGCGATGGGAGATCGTGACTCCCTTCGGGCGCCCGGTCGAACCGGACGTGAAGATCACGTACGCGACGTCGTCCGGCCCGACCCCCGGCAGCGCGGCCTCGACGGGCGCCGCGGCCAGCGCGTCCTCGACGACGACCAGGTCGAAAGCGGCGAGCCCGTCGCGGACCTCGGCGCGCTCGTGCTCGGCGCGGGAGAGCAACACCGTGTCGGCCCCCGCCTGCTCCAGGACCTCGACCAGGCGCGCGACCGGCCATTCCACGTGCAGCGGCAGGTAACCCGCACCGGACTTCATGATGGCGGTCGCCGCCACGACCTGTCCGTAGCCCTTCTCCGCGAGCACCGCGATCAGCGGCGAGCGGCGCCCGGCCAGCTGCCGAGCGACGTGGTCGGAGTCCTGCACCAACCGGCGATGCGTGTGGCTGCGGCCGGTTCCCGCGTCGACGACCGCCACCGCGTCCCAGAGCCGGTCCGCTTCGCATCGCGCTCGGTGCACGCCGAACAAGGTGTCGTCCGCCGCTTCCCGCTCGGCTTCGTTCGCGGCCGCGATCAGGGCGAGGTCGGCCTCCGGCGTGTAGTGCTCCTTCGGCAAGGTCCACTCGCCACCGGCGAGCTGCTCGATCAGGCCGACGAACAGCAGGTTGAAGTGCTCGATGTCGGCGCGGTGGAACAACTGCTCGACGTAGAGCCACTTCGCGGCGAACCCGTCGGCGGTCCGCACCGCCTGCAGGTCGATCCACGCCTGCGAGGTCTGCGCCTCCCAGTACCTGCGGGACCGGTCCTCGTCGTCGCTCAGGTGCGCGGCGCCCTCGAAATCGCGGGTGTCGCCGCCCACCGCACCGGTGAACACGATCGGCGAGACCGCCTTCGCGGTGTCCGAGCCGTGCATCCGGGCGAAGTCGCGCTGCACCTGCACGCCCGAGTAGAGGGCGTGCGACACGTCGTCCCACAGCACGTCGTGGGTGCGGCGGGCGAGCAGTTCGGCGTCGCGGGGCTCGTCGACGAAGTGGTGCAGCACCGTGGAGGTGAAGTTGCCCAGGACGTTCCCGACCTCCGGCAGCACCGGCAAACGGCGGGCGACGGTGACCGTGATCGGGAACTCGGTGCTCCCGGAGAAGTGCGCGAGGACACTGCCGAACAGCGCGAGCAGCACCGACGACGGGGACAGACCGCGGTTCGCGGCCTGCTCGGCGAACCGGTCCCACACGTCGGCGCCGACGTGCTCGGTGTGCTCGGCGAACCGCGGGTGCACGACGGCTTCCGGTGGTGTCCGGAACGGCAGTTCGCACCGAGCGGGCATCTCCGCGAGCCGCTGCCGCCAGTACGAGCGGTCGTCGGCGTACCACTGGGAGGAGCGCAGCAGCTCGACGTGGTCCTGGTAGTCCTTGAAGCTCGCCGCGGGAAGCGCGGGCGGTGCCTGCTCGTCCCGGTAGAGCGCGTCGAGCCGCCGCAGCAGCGCGAGCCTGCTGCGCACGTCCACGGTGACGAGGTCGAACCCGGTGTGCAGCACGCACCGGTCGGGCAGCCGGCTCAGCTCGAAGGTGAACAGCGGGAACCGCTCCGGGTCGTGCACCTCGTGCGACATCCGGTCGCGCACGTCGGCCAGCAGGTCCTCGTCGGCGGCGCCGAACTCGTGCACCCGCAACGGGTAGTGCCCCACCTCGGCAGCGGGCAGCACCCGCTGGGACAGCTCCTCCAGCGAGAACACCGTGCGCAGCACGTCGCACTCGGCGACGAGCCGGTTGATCGCGGCTTCGAGCCGCTCGGTGTCGAGGTGCGGGTAGACGTGCTCGGTGTACACGTGGTTGGCCACGTTGCCGATCTCGTAGCCGCCGAGGCGTCCCACGAGGTACGCCTGCTGGAGATCGGTCATCGCGAACCGGCCGCTCGGGTCCGCGCCGATCGCCGCGGGCAGCTCGCGCAGATCGGCTTCGCCGCGCACCGCGCCGAAGTCGCTCGGGGTGTACCGGACCGCTTCGCGGGTTCGGCAGTGCTCGACGACGTCGGTCAGCGCCCGCGCCACCGCGTCGCGCACCTGATCGGTCGCCGCCGGGCCGAGCCCGCTGTCGAGCCGGACCCGCAGCCGGCCGTCCGAGAGTTCGGCGAGCACGGCCAGCGCGGCGCCGGGCGCGACCCCGCCGGGCATCGTCTCACCGGTCTCGCCGGGCACGATCCGCCAGTCCTCGGTGCCCTCGTCGACGTGCCCGAGGAAGTTGAACCACACCGCGGGCAGCTCCCGGTAACCGAACAGCGGACCGTAGGACAGCCCGCGAGCGGGAATCGCGCGCAGCTCCTCCTTCACCGCCCGCACCGAGTCGCCCGGGTCACCGCAGCACCGCAGCCGCGCGGGGGAGAAGGTGGTGAACCAGCCGAGGGTGCGGGTGACGTCGAGCCCGGCCGCGAAGTCCTCCCGCCCGTGCCCCTCCACCAGCACGTCGTGCACGTCCTGCCCGGTGACCTCGCCGAGCGCCCGGCCCAGCGCGGTCAGCAGCAGTTCTTCGGTCGTCGTCCGGTAAGCGCGGTGGCAGTCGTCGAGCAGCAGGGCGGTGTCCGCCGCGCCGAGCAGCACTTCCGCGCTCACCGGCGGCTGTGCGCCGTCGAACGGGAACTCGGTGCCGAGGCTCGGCCGGGACTCCCAGAACTCCCGGTCGTCCTCGAAGTCGTGCTCGGCGACCGCGCGCGTCCACTGCCGGTAGCTGGTGCCCTTGGCGCCCAGCGGCCGTCCTTCGCACAGCGACCGCAGGTCCTCGGCCAGCACCCGCTGGCTCACGCCGTCGACGATCAGGTGGTGCAGCGCGAAGAACACCCTGGCGCTGCCGTCGGCGAAGCCGTGCAGGTAGCCGAACGCGTGCAGCGGGCCGCAGGTGAGGTCGAAACCGCGTTGCCAGGCCGTGAGCGCGGCGCGCAGCGACCGGGAGAACTCCGGGTCGCCCTCCGCACCGGGCAGGTTGCGCACGTCGAGCACGTGCAGTCCGGTGTGGACCGAACCAGCCGTGTGGTGCTGCACCCCGTCCGGCCCGATGCGCAGCCGGAACGCGTCGTGGTGGGCGACCAGTTCGCGCAGCGCGGCGTCCAGGTCCGAAGGCGGCAGTTCCGGGACGCGCACCTGGAACGCCTGGTTCCAGTGGTGCGGCCGGTCCAGCGGCAGGCCGAGGAACCACTCCTGGACCGGCAGCAGGTCCGCGGGACCTTCCAGCAGTCCCTGCTCGGTGCTGGTGGCCGGCTCGGCGGCGGCCCGTTCGGCGAGACCGTCGAGGCGGTCGCGCAGCCGTTCCACGGTGCGGTGCGAGAAGACCTCGCGGACGGTGACCGGCACTCCGAACTCCTGGCGGAGCCGTCCGGTGAGCCTGATCGCGACGAGGCTGTCCATCCCGTGCCGGGCCAGGTCCGCGCGGACGCTGAGCTCCAGCGGGTCCACGTCGAGCGCGACGGCGCACAGCTCCCGCAGCCGCGCCTCGTCCTCGTCCCGCGGCGCGGCGAACTCCTCGACCCGCGGTGCGCGCGGTTCGGGCAGCGCGGCGCGGTCGAGCTTGCCGTTGGCCGTCACGGGGATCGCGTCCAACCGCACCAGTGCGGCGGGCACCGCGTGCTCCGGCAACGCGCGGCGCAGCAGGGCGTCCAGCTCGTCGTCGAGCACCCGGTCCGCCGCGTAGTACCCCACCAGCAGCTCACCGCGCACGACGGCGGTGCCACCGCGGACCTCGGGGTGGCGTTCCAGCGCGGCCTCGATCTCGCCGAGCTCGATGCGGAAACCCCTGACCTTCACCTGCGAATCCGCGCGCCCCACGAAGACGACGTCGCCATCGGGCAAGCGCTGCACCAGGTCACCGGTGCGGTAGAGCCGCTCGCCCGGGACCGCCGGGTCCGTGATGAAGCGTTCGCCGGTCAGCTCCGGCAGGTTCAGGTACCCCCGGGCGAGCCCCACGCCGCCGAGGTGCAGCTCGCCGACCGCGTGAGCGGGCAGCGGCACGCCCGCGCCGGTGAGCACGTGCACCCGCATGTTGTCGATCGGTTTGCCCAGCCGCACCTGCGCCAACCGGTGATCGGAGCAGTCGTGGTGCAGGACGTCGATGGACGCCTCAGTTGGGCCGTACAAGTTGTGCACCTGCACGTCCGGCAGCAGTTCGTGCACCGCGCGCACCTGCGGGAGCTTGAGCTCCTCCCCGCTGCAGAACAGCAGGCGCAACCCGCGCAGCGCCGCCGGATCAGGGCCGCCGGGTGAGCGCAGCGAGTCGGTGAACGCGGCGAGCATGGACGGCACGAAGTGCACGACGGTGACGCGCTCGCGCTCGATCAGCCCCACCAGGTGTTCGGGGTCCTTGTGCCCGCCGGGGTCGGCGAACACGACCGCCGCGCCGAACCAGTTGGCCCACAACAACTCCCACACCGAGACGTCGAAGGAGTACGGCGTCTTCTGCAGCACGCGGTCGTCCGGTCCCAGGGGGAAGCGCCGGTTCATCCACTGGATCCGGTTCACCAGGCCCCGGTGCTCGCAGAGCACTCCCTTCGGCCTGCCCGTGGTGCCCGAGGTGTAGATGGCGTAGGCCAGGTCCTGTCCGCGAACGGCGAGCCCGAGGGCGGTGGCGGGCCGGTCCTGCCCGAGCGCGGGGTCGTCGACGGCGACCGCGGGCACCTCGCGGTCCCATTCGGCGGCGCGCACCCGGTCGGTGAGCACGACGGGCGTCGCGGTGTCGCCGAGGACGAACCGGATCCGCTCCTGCGGCCACTCGGGGTCGACCGGCACGTAGGCGCAGCCCGCCTTCAGCACGGCCAGCACCGCGACCAGGAGATGTTCGCTACGGTCCAGCAGCAGGCACACCAGGCTCCCCTTGCCCACGGCATGCTCGTCGCGCAGCGCGTGCGCGACGCGGTTGGCCCGTTCGTCCAGCTCGCGGTAGGTCAGGCTCCGCTCCTGGTGCACCACCGCGATCGAGTCGGGGGTGCGCCGGGCCTGCTGCTCGAAGAGGGCCACCGCGGTGTCCGGGCCGCCGTGGTCGACGGCGGTCGCGTTGCCGGCTTCCAAGGCCCGCAGGCGGTCCTGCCGCACCAGGCGCAACGACGACATCGGTTCGTCCACATCGGACTCGACGGCGGCCGCCAGGCAGACCAGGTACGAGTCGAGGACTTCCGCCACGAGGTCCGGTTCGTAGCGCGCCACCGCGCACGTGGCGGTCACCGAGGTGTCATCGCCCTGGTCCTTCGCGATGATCGAGATGCCGAACTTCTCCGCCACGTCCGAGTAAGGGAGCACGTGGTGTTCGGTGCCCGGCTTCTCCGGCGCCGCGCGGAAGTTGTGGTAGGTGAACAGCACCCGGACCAGCTCGGCCAGGTCCGCCGCACCGCCGGGCAGGTCGTCGGTGAGCGCGTCCAGGTTGAGCTGCTGGTGCTCGTTGAGCCACAGCACCTGCTCGTGCACCCGGCGCGCGTTGTCCGGGAACGACTCGTCCGGGCGGTGCTCGGCGATCAGCGGGAGCGTGGTGATGAACGGGCCCACGGCGGAATCGAACCCGGCCGGGCGGTTGCCGACGGTCGTGGCGATCGCGAATCCCGAACGACCGCCGGAGAATTCGGTGAGCACGTGGTGCAGCGCGGTGAACAGCACCGCGTAGGTGCCGATCCGGTGCTTGCGGGCGAAGTCCGCGACCGCCCGGTGCAGCCGCGAGCCGAGGTTCCGGGACGCGGTCGCGGCGCTGTTGTCCACCGTCACGTCCGGGACGCGCCCCAGCGCGGGCGCTTCGGTGCCGGCGAGGCGGCGGGACAGTTCCGCGCGAGCGGCGACGTGTTCCGGCGACCGCGCCTCGATCTCCTGGTGCGCGGCGTGGTCGAGGAAATCCGGTTCCCGGTCCGAGTCCGTGCGCGGCGGGGCGGTGCCGCCCGCGGCGAGGACGTCGTGCAGTTCCGCCAACCGCGCCGCCAGAACCTTCGTGGACGGGGCGTCGGAGAGCATGTGGTGGTGGGTGAGGCCGACGACCGCGCCACCGCGATCGGTGAACTCCACCACCTCCGGCACGATCAGGGCCCCGCCCTGCAGCGGGAACCCGGTGCGCGCCCGGTCGGCGCGCAGCGCGTCCAGTTCGGCCGCCGGGATCCGGGTGGTGGCGACGTCGAACGCGTCCACGGGGAGCAGGTCCCACTCGAGGTCCTCGTGCACGCGGGTGCGCAAGATCGGCTCCTGCTCCAGCAGGGCGCGCACGGCCCGCCGCGCGAACTCCGGGTCCGCCTGCGGCAGGTCCACGAACAGCGGGATCGTGTAGGTGCAGCCGAGCGCGTCGATGCGGCTCTGCAGGTACATGCCCCGCTGCACCGACGGCAACCGGCGGCCCGTGCGGTCCCCGGGAACCTTGTGCACCGCGGTGGCCCGCGCGCGCTCCGGCGAGTCGATCCCGTTGACGCGCAGCAGTTCCAGCAGCTCGTCCTTCACCTCGGACACCCGGTCCCGCAGTTCCTGCGGGAAGCCCACCTCCTTGTCGAAGGAGAACCCGAGGCGGCCGTTGTCCTTGCACCAGACCAGCACGCGCCCCGCGCGGAGTTCGTGCAGCAGCTCCAGCTCACGCATCACAGCTCTCCCTCTTCCCGGTCCGCCTCGGTGTCCGCGCCGAAGCGCGCGGCGAGACCGGCGATGGTGTCCAGCTCGTAGAGGTCGCGCAGCGACATCTCGTAGCCCAGTTCCTGTTGGAGCACGCGGACCAGCCGCATCGCCGACAGCGACGTGCCGCCCAGCGCGAAGAAGCTCTCCACCGCGCTCAGCTCGTCCGGCGCGCGGTGCAGGACGCGGGACCAGGCCCGGGTGAGCGCCCACTGCTCGGGACCGACGGGCTCCACGTACGCCGACGCGACCCGCACCGCGGGCAGCAGATCGGTCGCGACCTTCCCGTTGGCGCTCAACGGGAGCTCGTCGAGAACCGCGTAACCGCCGGGGAGCATGTACGCGGGCAGGACGTCGGCGAGGGCGGCGGTGAGGACTTCGGTGAGGTCCCGAACATCCGCTTCGCTGCTCGGGGCGGCCAGCTCTTCGGCCGAGACCCGGCCCGCGAGCATCGTGTGCACACCGCGCTCCGTCGGGTGGAACCCCAGCGCGCAGGTGCCGATCCCCTCGTCGTGCAACCCGTCGCGCAGCCGCTGGAACAGGAATCCCGCGGACAACCGCGCTTCGTCGGTGTCCTCGCCTTCCCAGCTCAGCACGCACCGGCCGGATCGCAGCACCGCGTAGGCATCGGTGACGCGGTCGAACACGCCGAACTCGGCGAGGTCGAGGCAGCGCGTGCCGTCCTGCTCGGCATACTCGTCGTCGCCGCTGCGGACGAATCCGGTCAGCCGCAGCCGTTCCGGCGCGAACCCGCCCGAACCGGCGCCCGGCCGGATGCGGCACAGCACCGTGTCGTCGTCGGTGATCCGTTCGTCCGCCGGCTCGACCTCGTACGGCACGCCGCGCGCTTCGAGCTCCGCGGTGAGCAGTCCCAGCAGGTGCCCGGCTTCAAGCACGGCGAACTCGCGGGATCGTTCGCCCTGCAGCGGGACGATCGCCGGCCAGTGCGCCACCAGCGCGATCTCGTCCCCACCGCCGAGGATCCGCTCCGCCAGCGGATGTCCGCGGAGATCACCGGCCAGCGGGTGGTGGTAGTGCGCGCCGCGCAAGCTCTGCTCGGTGATGCCCGCGAACACGCGCACCGCGTAGCTCCCGCCCGCGGACGGGTAGCGGTACTTCGGGGTCGCCCGGCCGGGCAGCTCCACCGCGGCGCAGCGCCCCAGCACCGCGGCCCACCCGGACGCGTCGAGCCGGGCGCCGTCCCGGACCGGGGCCGCGGTGTCGCGCATCTCGTCGTGGTGCTTGCGGATCAGGCCGAGGTCCACGTCCTCGTCCAGGAACCGCCGGTAGCTCTTGGCCACGGCGTGCACCGCCGGATCCGGCTCGTGGCCGAGGTGGTGGACCGGTTCGGCGTCGTCCAGCACGCCGTGGCCCGCCAGCAGGAACCCGGCGCGGTCGAGCTCCGCGTCCCCGGCTTCGCCGAGCCTGCGCTCGGCGGCGACCAGGTGACCGACGAGCCGCCGGCGGTCCTCGTCGTCCTGGATGGTGACCACCGCGCGGTCCACTCCGGGGAGGCGGGAAAGCTTCGCGGTGATCTCCTCCAGCTCCACGCGGTAGCCGTTGAGCTTCACCTGGAAATCGGTGCGCCCCAAGAACTCCATCCACCCCGCGCCCGACCAGCGGCCCAGGTCGCCGGTCCGGTACAAACGCCCCAGCACCGGGTGCTCGACGAACCGCGCCTCCGACAACTCCGGGTCGCCCCAGTAGCCCAGCGCGACGCCCGCGCCACCGATGTGCACTTCGCCGACGACTCCCACCGGGCAGTGCCCGCCCCAGTAATCCAGCACGTACATCCGCTGGTTCGGCATGGCGACGCCGTACGGGATGCTCGTCCACTCCGGATCCACGGCACCGATCTCGAACCAGACGGACCAGATGCTGCCCTCCGTCGCCCCGCCCAGGCTCATCACCAGCGACCGGGGCGCGGCGCGGCGGAGGGCGTCGGGCAGTGCGGTGGGGATCCAGTCGCCGCTGAGCAGGAACGTCCGCAGCGACGCGAGGGGCCCCGGTTCGGCGCCCACCTGGTCGACGAGCAGACCGGCGAGTTGCGGCACGCTGTTCCACAGGGTGATCTCGTGGCGCTGCACCAGATCGGCCCACTTCGCCGGGTCCCTGGTGTCCTCCTGCGCCGGGAAGACGACGGTCCCGCCGGCACCGAGCACGCCGAAGAGGTCGTAGACCGACAGGTCGAAGCTCAGCTCCGAGACCGCGAGCACGCTGTCCTCAGGCCCGACGGCGAACCGGTCGTTGACCGCCAGGATCGTGTTCACCGCGCCCCGATGGCTGATCGTCACGCCCTTGGGAGTACCGGTCGAACCCGAAGTGAAGATCACGTACGCGGTGTCGTCGGCGGTGACGTCGGGCAGCCGCACCCCCGGATCCGGTTCCGCCGACAGCAGGTCCTCGATGACGACGAGTTCGACGCCGTCGAGCGCCGCGACGTCCGCGCGCAGCAGCTGCGCGCTCGAGAGCAGCAGCGTCCGCACACCCGCCTGGGCCAGGATCTCCCCGACCCGGCCACCGGGCCATTCCGCGCTCATCGGCACGTAAGCCCCACCGGCGCCCATGATGCCGAGAGCGCCGACCGCCTGCAGGTAGCCCTTCTCGGCGAGCAAGCCGACCAGGTTGCCCGCGGCGCCGTCCACCAGGCCGACCGCCACCCGGTGCGCATCGCGGTGCAGCTCGGCGTGGTCGAACCGCTCGCCGCGCGCGGCGTCGACCACCGCGGTCCGTCGCCGGAACCCCGGGTCGTCCTTCCAGCGCTCGCACAACGACACCAAGGTGGCCTCGCTGCCGGGGCGGTGGTGGTCGTTGGCCCGCTCGATCACCGCGAGGTCGGTGGAAGGCAGCGGCGGCACGGGGAACGAGTCCGCCTCCCAATCCAGCTCCGCGAGTCGCTCGAGCAGCCAGCAGTACGCCGCGTGCATGTCCTCGACCACCTGCTCGTCGAAGAGCTGGTCCACGTAGTCCCACTCCGCGACGAACCCCTCGGCCGTCTCGTAGGCCTTGTTGTCCAGCCACACCTGCGAGGTCTGCGAAATGGAGTGATCCACGCCCAGGTACCCGCCGTCGAGCACCAGCTCGAACAGGTTCGCCGAGCTCCCCGACCCGAGCGTGCTGGTGAGCACCGCGGGCGCGACGACCTGGTCGACCGGCAGCCCGCGGGTGGTCTTGAGCAACCGCTGCACGTCGACACCGTCGAACAGGTTGTGGTCGATGTCCCGCAGCAGCTCGTCGTGCACCTGCCGCAGCTTCGCCGCGATGCCCAGGTCTCGACGCGTCCGGTGGTCGAACAACCCGAGCACGGTGAAGTCCCCGACGAGATCGGTCACCTCGGGGTGCAGCGGCAGCCGGTTGAACAGGGTCAGGTTCACGCACAATCGGTCCTGCCCGCTCCACATCCCCAGCACTCGCCCGTAGACCTCCAGGACCAGTCCGGTGGGGCTGATGCCGAAGCGGCGGCACTTGTCCGACAGCTCGCGCCACACCGGGGCCGCGATCACCGCGCTCTTGCGCCGGAAGTGCGGTTTGCCGACGCTCGACGGGCGCATCCTGATCGGCAGGTTCAGATCGATCCGGTAGTCGGCGACCTTCGCCTCCCAGTAGTCCTGCGCTTCGGCGAGCAACTCGCTCTCCCGCACCCGCTCGTACCCGAGCACGTAATCGCGGTAGCTGACGCCGGGTTCCGGCAGCTCCAGGGCGGGATCCCGGTACCGGCGCGCCCATTCGTCGAACAGCACGCCGAAGCTGGTCATGTCCACGACGATCGCGTCGAAGCTGACGTGCAGCCGGTACTCGCCGTCGAGCCTGCTGACCACGACGTCGAACAGCGGGTAGTGCTGCGGGTCGTAGGTCTTGTGCGAGTAGCGCCCGCGCAGCTCGTCGAGCTCCGCCGCGTCGCGGAGCTCGTGGTGCTCGATGCGGTAGCGGGCGACCTCGGGCAGGAAGCGCTGCTCGCCGTCCTCGAAGACCGTGCGCAGCGCGTGGTGGCGCCGCAGCAGGCCGTTGAACGCCTCCTCCAGCCTCGGCACGTCCAGCTCCGCGTACCGGAACTCGGTGTACACGTGTGTGGACAGGTCGCTGAGCTCGAAGTTGTGGAACCGGCCCAGGTAGTAGGTCTGCTGCACGTTGGTCAGCGGGAACGGTTCGTGCAGGTTCGCCCCGTCGAGGCCGTCGAGCACGAAGTCCCGGTAGAGGAACTCGCCCGTTCCGGAGCGCACCAGCGGCACCAGACCGCGCACCGACTTCTCCCGGAACAGGTCCCGGATCTTCAGATCCGTGCCCAGCACGCTGTTGATCCGGTTGACCAGCAGGATCCCCAGGATGCTGTTGCCGCCGGAGCGGAAGAAGTCATCGGTGACACCGACCTCACGGCCCAGCACCGCCTGCCACAGCTCGCAGAGCCGCTCCTCCAGTTCCGAGGCGGGCGCGACGTGCCCCGACACCCGGTGCAGCTCGGGATCGGGCAGCGCGCCTCGATCGACCTTGCCGTTGACGTTGAGCGGCAACGCGGGCAGCGGGATGAGCACGGCGGGCACCATGTACTCGGGCAGCACGGTGACCAGGTGCTCGCGGATCTGTTCGGTGTGGCCGGGATCGGCCACGACGTAGCCGGCGAGGAAACGCCCGTCGCCGTGCTCGGCACCGGGGCCACCGGCGACGACCACGAGGCTCTGCGCCACCGCCGGGTGCGCGCGCAGCGCGTTCTCGATCTCACCGAGTTCGATGCGGTGTCCGCGCAGCTTCACCTGGAAGTCGTTGCGCCCGGCGAACTCCAGCGTCCCGCCCGGCAAGGACCGGACGAGGTCACCCGTGCGGTACATGCGCTCGGCACCGGCCACCAGGTCCGGTACGAAGCGATCCGCGGTCTGCTCCTCGTCGTGCAGGTAACCGCGCGCGACTCCGCTACCGGCGATGTGCAGCTCGCCGACCACGCCTTCCGGCAGCGGCCACCCCAGCTCGTCGAGCACGTAGCACCGCGTGTTCGCCACCGGTCGCCCGATCGGAACCGACCCGGGCGCCCCGGCGAGCCGATGGGCCGTCGACCACACGGTCGTCTCGGTGGGGCCGTAGACGTTCCAGCACTCCTCCACCACCTCGACGAGCTCGGCGGCCAGGTGCGGCGGCAGCGCCTCCCCGCCGCACAACGCCCGCACCGCGAGCGTGCGCCCGCCCAGGCGCGGCACCAGCAGCTGCCACAGCGAGGGGGTCGCCTGCATGACGGTGACGCCGCCCTGGTCCACCAGTGCCAGCAGCTTCTCGATGTCCAGCAGGTCCTGCTGCCCGGCGAGCACCACGCAGCCGCCGCGCATCAACGGCAGGAAGACCTCCAGGGTGGAGATGTCGAACGCGATCGTGGTCACCGCCAGGGCCCTGTCGGCGGGCCCGAACCCGATGCGGTCGCCGATGTCCGCGGCGATGTTGGCGAAGTTGCGGTGTTCGACGGCGACGCCCTTCGGCGCGCCGGTGGTGCCGGAGGTGTGGATGACGTAGGCGAGGTCCGCGGGCTCCACCACGATGTCCAGATCGTGGTCCGGGCGGCTCCGCACCGCCGCGCGGGTGCCGGGATCGTCCAGCGCCACCAGCGGCGCTGCGGTTCCGGACGCGGCCAGCGCGGCCGCGCCGACGGCGTCGGTGAGCACCAGCGCCGGCTTGGATCCCGACAGGACGAGTCCGATCCGCTGCACCGGCGCGTCCTTGTCCAGCGGCACGTAGGCGCACCCGAGCTTGAGCACCGCCAGCAGTGCGATCAGCAGGTCCGCGTCGCGGTCGAGGTGCACAGCGACCGGTGCGCCGCGCTCCGGGGCGAACCGCTCCCGCAGGTGGTGGGCGAGCCGGTTCGCCGCTTCGTTGAGCTGCCGGTACGACCACGCGACGCCCTCGTGCACCAGGGCCGTCGCCTCGGGGGTGCTGCGCGTCTGCCGTTCGACCGCGTGGTGGATCGGGGTGGGGTCGAACTCCGCCGCCGCCGTGTCGAGCTCCATGCGCCGCCGGGCGGGTGGTGCGAGGGCGGTGAAGTCGAAGAAGGGGCGTTCGCCGCCGCGCAGTTCCGGAAGCCGGCCGAAGAACGCGTCCACGTGCTCGCGCAACTGCGCGAAAAACGGCAAATCCTGCGGATGGGAGATTCGCACCACGCCGCGGTGCTCGCAGAACCGCAACACGACCAGCGCCCCCGACGACTCCGGGAGGCCACCTCCGAACTCGATCGCAAAACCCGAATCCGGGCCGCCCTCGAACACGTCGGAGAAATCGTAGAAAGAATTCTCGACGACGCCCAGCGGAATCTCGTCCAACGCAGATACCACGTCCCCGACAGCTGATTCGGAAGATATTTCAGCGAACCGCGTGAGCGTGCCCCCAGGAGTGCTCACCACATGACTGAACACGGCCCGCTTGCGAGAATTCATCAGCACTTGCAGCGACAGGGCCAGCCATTCCAGGTGGATGAGCTCGATTCCGCCCGCCGGCACCGCGCACTCCACCTCGCCCCTGGGCACCGCGGTCCCGGACGCGGCGGACGGCGCGCTCCACCTGACGTGGTCCCCAGCGCACTCCTGCCAGCGCCGCCGAACTCGCCCTGCTGTTTCCTCCGCCGCGGCGTACTCGTCGAACCGGCTCTCACCGACCTCGTCGGGAGCATCGGGAGACGGGGCGGGAGCGAGGGGCGATGCTTCGCGGCTGAGTTCGATGATCGCGTCCACACAAGCGTCGACCAGCGCCTCGCGCGCCGCACCGGCGTGCGGAGGTCGCCCGGCCGACCCCGGACATCGGGTGCGGGCGAGCGGCGCGGACTCGCCCGGTCGCCCGAGCTCGCAGGTGGCGACGAGACCGTCGGCGGTGCTCATGAGATCGAGGGCGACCCGCTCGGCGCCGGTCACCGGCAGGGCCGAACCGAACACGAGCTCGTGGCCCCAGCCGGAGCCGACGAGCTCACCGGGCTCCAGCACGGTGAAGTTCGGATCGTCCCGGCCCGACCACCGCCCCGACGCGTCCCGCACGCACGCGGAGTGCCCGGCATCGAGCAGGTAATCGACGATCGAATCGGCGAGAGAACAGAATTCACCGCCGAAGAAAACAGCAAGTCGCCGCACGAAATACTCCTCATCAAGCGAACGCACGCCATCCGCGGAATAGCCGCGAAGGCATAGATCGACCAATCCCCCGCCAAGACGAATCGGCGGGGCGACTCAGAAGAAAAACGGCGCCCTCAGACGACAGCCTTCAACTAACACCCCAGTGCAAGTAGGTCGGCGACCCCAGTCATCACCGATGACAGCACGGTAGCAACCCGAACGGGTGCGATCAAGCCTCCGGATTATGACGAACCGAGGAGGTCCACACCCGGGTTCCGTTACGATCAGCGCAGTTCTCTACGCAACGAACTGCTCGGAATCGCGGTTTGCGTAACGCTTTCCGACACTGTCGTTCAGCGAGGCGCGGGGCGCCGGGGCGGGGAGTGACGTACTCGCCGGATCAGCGCGCCCGCAGTGGCCGAACGAGTGCGCCCGGCGCCGTCTCGCCGGCACGGCGGGTCCGCCCGCGTCCGCCCGGCCGGCAGCGCGTAGGGCACCAGGAACAGGCCGCGCACCAGCAACCGGCCGCGGAACGGGCGCTGCAACAAC